>CAMBPP010000004.1 GCA_945869715.1 Bifidobacterium breve | reverse complement strand
CTCGCGAGCTTCTGTACTGGTGACCAAGTTAAAGGCATGCACTTCTTCTTCGCGTTGGCTAATGCGTTGCAGATGCTCTTCAACAACAGATGCAGCTGACTGCGCACCGCTTGCAACATTTTGAGCGATGGATATTGCTGAAGTGAAGTTACTCATCTTCGCCTCCAGATGGTGGAACGCGGAAGCGACCTTGTTCGGCGGCAGGAGCTGCATTGAGCACTTCATCGCGGTCGAGGCAAGGCTGTTCAACATCGGCACGCAACACGTTGACGAGGGGGAACGGCTGGGTCATGGGCTGAACATCGGCAAGTTGCAAGTTGTCGATGTCGGCGAAATGATCGAGCATGCCGTCGAGTTGTTCCGTATAACGCTCTACATCGGCGGCTGAAATATTGAGGCGCGCCATACGTGCAACTTTGGCTACATCGGCGGCAGAGAGACGTTCAGACACAAGAGTGAATGCTACCGAGTAACGGGAGCAAATTGAGGAGGTCGCTTCTCCATGAAACTGGCGACTCCCTCTTTGAAATCGGGCCGCAACTTTGATTCTTCCATCAAAATAAGAGACCGTTGCTCAGAAGAACTCAGTGGTTGTGTGGCATCTGCATACACCTGTTCCTTCATCACTTTCATTGATGCGGGTGAAACATTTGAAGCCAAGTCACTGGCGTAGGCAATGACATGGTCTAGCAAATGGTCGCCAGGAACGACTCCATTGATCAACCCCATTTGATGCGCTTCTTCTGCAAGGAACACGCGACCGCTCAACAACACATCAAGCGCATTTGCTGTTCCTACCAAGCGCGGCAATAACCAACTAATTCCGTATTCCGCAATGAGCCCTCGGCGCCCAAAAGCAGTGGTGAACTTTGCCCCAGCAGCAGCAAATCGAATATCACAGGTCAACGCCTGAACGAGACCGACACCGGCACATGCGCCGTTAATGGCAGCTATCACTGGCTTAGGGATGGTTGTCGTATATGAAGGCAATCGCAGTGGACTCGCTGCTTCTGCTTTTGTAGCGGGATTACCTGGCGCATCACCCATTGCTTTTAATCGGTTCATGTCTGCACCTGCGCAGAAACCTTTTCCCGCACCTGTTACAACAAGAATGCGCACTTCATCATTTGCTACGCACTCGTCCATTAATTCGAAATAGCGCACAGCTATATCGCCGTTCCAGGCATTCAACCGGTCGGGACGATTCAAGGTGAGTAACGCGACGCCCGGAGCAGGGTGAGAGAGAAGGACTGTGTCGTTTACTGCAGAGTTATTGGAGGTCGCCATAAGGAAGAACGTTAGACGGGTCAGGTTCACTACGCCGATACCAGAGCGCCTCATTCACCAAAAAGCCAATGGAAATGACAAAGACTGTCAAAGAAACCCACTGATTGAGCCGCAATCCACCCACATGATGAGCATCATCAATACGCAGTCCTTCAATGAAAAAGCGCATCAAGGTGTACCCCGCGCAGTACACAAAAAAGAGTCGCCCGGGTCGCAACGGGATTCTCTTATCGAGAGCAAGCAACACGAAGCACAAAAGTGCACACCCGAGTGACTCGTATAGAAATGTTGGATGAAAAGTAGTACCCACAGGAAAACCAGTGCTCATCGTTTTCTCGGCGCTAATTTCAAGGCCCCACGGCAATGTGGTTGCTTTGCCAAAAAGTTCCTGGTTGAACCAGTTGCCCCAACGACCAATTGCTTGACCAATTGCTAAGGCGGGCGCAGCGCAAGTAACAACGAGTAGTACGGGCAAACCCTTGCGGTGAGTTGCCCACATACCCACAACTACACCAAGTGCAATGCCGCCCCATATGCCAAGGCCGCCTTGCCATACCTTCACAATGTCGCCATAGTTATTAGAGAAGCGCGACCAATCGGTGACTACGTGATACAGCCGAGCACCAATAACGCCAGCAGGAACTGCCCACATTGCAATGGAACTAATGTCTTCACTCGTGCCAACGCCACGAGCCTCAACACGTTTACCTATCAGCCACACAGCGACCACTACGCCAAGCGCAATCATGAGACCATAAGCATTCATACGCACAGGCCCTAGGTTCAACGTTCCCGTCGAGGGGCTCGGGATACTTGCCCATATATGCAGGTGTGGCATTGAGCTAACTTTCCGCTACAGCAAAAGTGAAATTGACTGCGCCTTCAAAAATGATTTGCTTATCGAAGTCTTGAGTGGCAACGTGATAACTGCGTTCTAATTTCACTTGTTCAACTGCCCCGCCATATGTTGCAACAACGAAATCGCTATCGGCCGGGCTCACCACGTGGTCTTGCGTTGAGGTGAAGAGCAACAACGGCACTTTTGCTTCTGGTAACCGCTGGGCAAGTGGTTTTAAGCCATCGGCAATGAAAGAGAGCAGCGGACGAATGGGAGTGCCTGGATACGCGTTTTCCGTTGTGTCAGGGTCGGCGATATCGCTACCGATACCTGGAATCACCTCAGTGCCCTCTGTCAACATGCCTTCAATAGCATTCACTATTTCATCAGGCATTGCCTGAGTAGCAGGGTTCACGCAAACAATGCCCGCGATGTTGGGGTGTAGTGCTGCAAGCCACAAGGTGAGTGTTCCGCCCATCGACAAACCCATGACCACCACTTTTTCCACACGTAACGCCAACATGGCGTAAGCAGTATCGGCATCGCGCAACCAGTCGCTCCACGTTGTGGGCAACATGTCTTCAATGTCGGTTCCGTGCCCAGCGAGTCGAGGCATCTCTACATGAAAGCCGGCCGAAGCACATGCCTCAGCGAGACCCCGCATTGAACCAGGGTTACCCGTGAAACCATGCACCACCAAAACACCTGTGGTGAGAGTTCCTTGATGGGACCACGCTTCTGCACCAGCCATTACCTCATGAGTTGCCATGCCCACAGTGTAGATCGTTCCGATGATTGGCTCGCCTTCGTGTCTAGCCTAGAACTATGCGGCAACGAAGGAAATCGGTGGAATCATCTGCCTTCAGTGCCGTTATTCCTGTCATTGCACTTCTTCCGGCCTGGATTGTTTCTACGTCATTTTTCTGGTGGTGTTTCTCACTTATTTTTTCGGTGAATTTTTTCGTTTTCCATTGTATTGTTGCGCTTGGTGCCGGTCTCATGTTTTTTCTTCCTGCGCAACGTCTCTTCGTAGTGAGACTCCTTGGTACGCGAACACCAAATGCACATGAAATGGAACGACTTGCCCCACTGATAAAAATTGTTGCCCAAAGTGCTCGGTTACATACGCCGCGATTCATTGTTGCAATTGACGAAAGCAACGACGTCAACGCCTTCGCATGTGGTGGGCACATACTTGTTGTCAGTTCATATGCCGTGCAACATCTCAGCGACGCTGAACTTACTGGTGTAGTGGCCCATGAAATGAGTCACCACCTTGGCGCTCATACCGTTGCATTATCAATAGGGCAATGGCTCAGTTTGCCCATCATTGCATGTGCACGTCTCGGATTTTTTCTTCAAGGAACAGCACTTCGCATTGAGCACGCTCTCGTGCCACGTCATGAGTACTTCCGCATTCCCAGCAAACTCATTACTTCTTTATTTGCTGCGATTGCTTGGATTTTCCAAGCTTCACTTCTGAGCGCTCACATTTTGAACAACATTGTGGGGAAAAATGCCGAGTTCCAGGCCGACGCTCGTGCTGTGACACTTGGCTTTGGGAAACAGTTATCTGCCGCGCTTTCCCGATTCAGTTTTCCTCATCAAGATGCACAACAAGAATCGCGCACTCTGCGCTTGGCGAAAAAACAGTGGCACGAGAAGATCTTTTCTTCTCATCCAGAGGCGCGTACCCGTATTGCTCGGATAGAGGCTCAACTTCGTACGCAACAGCAACGCAGGTAACCTGTCAAGGTGCACCTCATTACTGGTCAATCCACTTGCGCTCAATCATGACAGCACTACCTACTTCTCCGTTTCTCGCAGCCGCCCGTGGCGAACGCGCAACGCACACACCGGTGTGGTTTATGCGGCAAGCGGGTCGCAGCCTTCCTGAATACCGAGCCTTACGTGGCGAGGGAAGCATTTTAGATGCCATTAAAAACCCCGAGCTCGCTGCAGAATTTACATTGCAGCCCGTGCGGCGATACGGCGTAGACGCAGCAGTTCTTTACAGCGACATCGTGGTTTCTTCACATGCCGTTGGTTTCGGCATTGACGTAGCACCGGGTACCGGCCCTGTCGCCCCTACTCCCCTGCGCACCAACGACGACCTCGCTCGACTACGCACTCTTGAACCCGAAACAGACATGCACTATGTCATGCAAACAATTGACATGTTGGTGAAAGAACTTGAAGTACCGCTTCTTGGTTTTGCCGGTGCCCCGTTTACCGTTGCTAGCTACCTCATTGAAGGAAGACCAAGCAGAACTTACGAAAACTCTTTTGCAATGATGCGCAACAACGACGTGTTGTGGCACAGCGTGATGGAAAGACTCACGCAACACGCTGTTGCACTCGTTTCCGCACAAATTCAACATGGCGCACAAGCATTTCAAATTTTTGATAGCTGGGTAGGTGCGTTAACAGTTGACGATTACAGGAAATATGTTCTTCCGCACACCAAAAATGTATTTACCGAGTTATCTCGATTGCACCCGGAAGCAGCCGGCATTCATTTTGGAGTGAATTGTTCACATCTACTTGAAGCCATGCACGAGGCAGGTGCCTCCATCATGGGGATCGACGCGACTATTACTCTTCAAGCCGTACGTGAACGACTTGGGGGAAATGTTGTGCTCCAAGGAAACTTGAATACCGATCGTGTCCTTGAAGGCGTGGAACTAGCACTTGCAGCAGCAGATGAAGTTCTTGCGAGCAACGCGCAACACCCAGGTCATATTTTCAACCTTGGTCATGGTGTCACACCGCAGTGCAACCCCGATGTTCTCCACGCAATCGTGCAACATGTTCATGAAAGGACAGCGCAATGAGCAACACAAAAACAGCAGTTCTTCTCATGGCATACGGAACCCCACGTAGTCGTGAAGAAATTTTGCCTTACTACACCGATATCCGGAGAGGTCGCGTACCCACCGATGAACAACTGAGCGACCTCACCGCACGCTATGAGGCCATTGGTGGCTTGTCGCCCCTTGCTGCGCTCACCGAATCTCAACGTGATGCGTTGCAGACAGCTCTGAACAACATCGCTCCAGACACTTATCACGTTGCTTTAGGTCTGAAACACGCTGCGCCGATGATTGAAGATGCGGTACAACAACTTGCAACTGAAGGTTTCACGAAAATTATCGCACTGGTACTTGCCCCACATTATTCTTCATTCAGTATTGGCCAATACATCGGTCGTGCAACAGAAGCAGCAACACCTCACGGCATTTCTGTTACGGGCATAACAAGCTGGGCGACCGAAGAGGCATTCATTGAATTTCTTGCAGCCGACATGTCTGCAAAGTTGGCATCAATGCCGGCCGCCACTCATGTGCTCTTCACTGCCCATTCGCTTCCTCAACGCATTATTGATGCCGGCGACCCATACCCCGCCGAGTTGCGGTCAACCGCTGTTGCAGTTGCCGCAAAACTAGGACTCGAAGAAAATACTCAGTGGTCCATTGCTTGGCAATCTGCTGGTCGCACCCCAGAACCTTGGATTGGTCCCGACATTCTTGACGTCATTGATGCACTTGCTGCACAAACGACTCCTGCCGCAGGCGTACTCGTGAGTGCATGTGGCTTCGTGGCAGATCACCTTGAAGTACTTTTTGACCTGGATATTGAGGCCTTGCATCGCGCTCAGCAACATGGGCTCGCATTTGCGCGAACAGAATGTGTGAATGACAATGGATCAATAATGAATGCACTTGCTCACCGCGTGCATGCAGCCAACCAATGAATTAAGGCAAAATGCCAGAAGAATCCGTCTCTGCAGAACATCATGTAGTCATTATTGGCGCTGGTATTACCGGCCTGTCTTGTGCTCATTCACTTCTCACTGCAGCGCCACATCTTCGCGTCACGCTTCTTGAATCTCAGCCCACAACAGGTGGCGTCATTCGCACATCTCCTTTTGCAGGTCTGTCTCATGTCGATGAGGGTGCCGATGCATTTCTATTGCGTGTGCCCTTCGCTGCTCAACTAGCAAAAGATGTTGGTCTTGGTTCTCACATCACTTCGCCGTCATCTGGGCACGCTTCTGTTTGGCGCAATGGTTTACATCGTCTGCCTGCCGGACTCCTGCTGGGTGTACCCACACAACTTTCCTCGCTCGCCACTTCACGGCTCATTTCACCTCGGGGGAAATTGCGTGCTGCACTCGACGTTGTGCTGCCACGCACCTCTACTGCAAGTGACTCCATTGGTACTTACATGCGTCGGCGCTTTGGCAATGAAGTACACAACATGCTCATTGACCCCCTTGTGGGCAGCATCTACGCAGCCGACACCGATCACTTCTCACTCGAGATGGTTCCGCAATTGAGTGCTCTCGCATCAAGCAGTCGCAGCGTTTTGCTCACCGCTCGTGGCATGCCAAAACCCACTGCCGAAGTTGCTGCTACTCCTATTTTTGGGGCTCCTCTCACTGGCATGGGTGCCTTAATTACGGCTACTCAAGAGGCCGTCGAGAAACTCGGTGGCACCATTTGCCTGAACGCGCACGTTTCTTCGGTCGAGCCCGCTTCAAGCGATGGGAAATACTCTGTTCACTTCACTGCAAATGGCGCAAGTGAGACCCTTACCGCCAACCACGTTGTTGTGTGCTCTCCTGCCAAACACTCTGCTGGCTTTTTTGCAGAATCAGCGCCAAAAGTTTCGCAACTCCTTGCACAAAGTTCACATGCTTCTGTGGTGATGGTTGCACTTGCGGTGCCCAAAGAATCTCTTCCGCCAACGGCCACCGGCAGCGGATACTTAGTGCCAAAGCCTGAACAAAGGTTTATTACAGCGGTTTCCTTTGCATCTCAAAAATGGGCACATCTCAACACAACTGAATCTGCAATTCTGCGTGTGTCACTTGGCAGAGATGGAATGCCCCTTCATGAACACTCCGATGAAGAATTAACTTCCTTCGTTCTTGCCGATATCAAGCGCCATCTTCTCGTTGATCTTGAACCAACAGCACTACGAATTACCCGCTGGAAAGAGAGTTTTCCTCAGTACCGCCCGCACCATGTTGCCCATGTTGAGCATCTAGAAAAACAGTTAGCTGAAAAAATGCCACAAGTGCTCTTAGCAGGCGCGAGTTTCAGAGGAATTGGCGTTCCATCATGCGTGCAGCAAGGCGTAATGAGTGCCCAGAAGATTATTTCGAGTATCTAATGAAAACGCCTGTGCAATTTATTCGCTATCGCAGTGTGATAGCTGGCCTTTGTATTGCATTTGCTATGCCACCCTGGGGTTGGTGGCCATTTGCCTTCATTGGGCTAGGCATTTTCCATAAAGTCTCGCAAAAAAGTGCATCGGGGAAACAAGCTTTTTTCGCAGGCTTCTCACTCGGCATCGGCTGGTTTCTGCCCACTTTGGCATGGATCTGGCACATCTCGATTCCTGGCTACTTCTTCACCGTGGTCTTTTTTTCGTGTCTGCATGGTGTTGCTGAACTATTGATATTCGGCAGAGAACCACGACGTTTCCTACAACCCATAGCGCATGTGCTCGTTGAAGCTCTGCGTTTTTCTTGGCCCTTTGGCGGTGTCCCAATAGCAACTCTTGCGATGACACAATCAAATACTTGGTTGGCGAGTTTTGGTCGTATTGGTGGTGCACTGCTTGTGTCGTATCTGACTTGGCAGTTTGCTGTCATTCTTTTCTCCCGATTTCGACTTGTCATACCTTGCATCGCCACTGCGGTACTCCTTCTTGCAATTGCGCCCGCAGGACAAAACTTCTCCGGCAATACGAAACTGCGTATTGCTTACGTTCAAGGGGGTGGCCCACAAGGAACGCGGACCGCAAACACCAGCCCACGTGATGTTGTTTTACGCCACCTCACAGCGACACAAATGCTGACGCTCGATCAGAAAATTGATGTGGTGATATGGCCAGAAAACGTTGTCGACGTACCTACCTTCAGCAATTCGCGTGAAGCTAAAGAAATTGCTCAAGAAGCAAAACGGCTCAATGCCCCAATTTCAATTGGCGTCACCGACGACGTGCCGCCCGATAATTTTGCGAATGCGCAAGTTGTTGTTACTCCTGAAGGCGAGATCATTGACCGTTATGAAAAAGTTCGACGCGTTCCCTTCGGCGAATTTATTCCTATGCGGGGTTTTTTAGAGGCCCTCGGTGCGCCTGTTCACCAAGTGCGCCTCGATGCAATTAAAGGTAAGACGCCAGCAGTCAGTGTGATTCCGCTTTCTCATCCCACTATTAGCGGTGAAACTCTTTCCTCTATTTCATTTGCAACTCCAATTTCCTGGGAAATATTTTTTGGAGGCCGCGTGAATGAAGGAGTTGAACGTGGGGCATCAATCATTAAGAACCCCACCAACGGCTCTTCGTATCGTGGAACACTTTTGCAATCTCAACAAATTGCATCATCACAATTACGTGCTATCGAGTTTGGGCGCTCGGTTGTGCAAGTGGCGCCCACGGGTTTCTCTGCATTTATTTCTCCGAGTGGAAAAGTTTCACAACGCTCGAAGGTAAGTGAGCGCCGTTTAGAAATTGCCGACATTGAGTTACGTACAGGGCGAACCTGGTATTCCCATTTAGGCGATTCACCGGTCATCATTTCCCTCCTCCTTGCCTTAGCTCTTCTCCTTTTTCGTCATCAGCGCAAAGGCCGAATACAGACCTCAGGCTGAGCGCACCTACCAGGCGGTAGCATGAGCCGCCTATGAAACCTTCGGCCGACCCCCATGGCCCGCTGCGTATTGCGTACCTCACTTACCGTGGCAAGCCCCACGTTGGTGGACAAGGCGTATACACCCGTCACCTCACCAAGGCTCTGGCCGACCTCGGGCACCATGTTGAAGTTTTTGGCGGGCAGCCCTACCCTATTCTCGACCCCCGAGTTGCCCTTCATCAGTTACCCAGCCTCGATATTTTCAACGACCAGTACCCCGGTCGTTTCCCGGCCTACTGGGAACTCAACAACCTTCCCAACATCGTTGAGGCCGCACAGTTTCTTAAAGGCACTTTTGGAGAGCCCAAGGCATTCAGTATGCGCGCATATCGCGAACTGAAAAAAAGAGTGAACGATTTCGACTTGGTGCACGACAACCAGTGCTTGGGTACCGACATTCTTAAAATAGAAAAAATCATTCCTACCATCGTCACTCTGCATCACCCCATCACTAAAGATCGCAAATTAGAGATGAGCCACACAAAGAATCGTTACAAACGATTCGGAATTGGGCGCTGGTATTCATTTGTGGAAATGCAAGGCAAGGTTGCTTCCAAAATGCCACGCATTGTTGTGGTGAGCGAGAACTCCATCAACGACATCCATACCGATATGGGTGTAAGTAAAGACCGCATGCGTCTTGTGCCGGTTGGTGTTGATCCTGAGTTATTCCGTCCGCTTCCTGAAGTGCAACGCAAACCCGGTCAACTCATTACCACCGCGTCTGCCGACGTGGCGCTGAAAGGTCTTTCATACTTGTTGGAAGCACTTGCGAAACTGCGCACAGAACGCGATGTACGACTTACCATTATTGGAAAACCAAAAGCTGGTCATAGCGCCGACCTCATTGAGTCTCTTGGCCTCACCGACGCTATTGACTTTGTTTCTGGCGTGAGCGATGAACGAATTGTGGAACTGTACGCGGAGGCTCAACTTGCCGTAGTTCCGAGCCTTTATGAGGGCTTTAGCCTTCCTGCAATTGAAGCAATGAGCACAGGAATTTGCCTGGTTGCTACCGATGGTGGTGCGCTACCCGAAGTCACAGGAACCGATGGCGAGACCGTGCTGCAGTGCCCAGCCGGCGATGCCGAGGCATTAGCTGCAGCAATTCGACGTGGCCTCGACGACGCAGCTTTGCGTGAGCGCATTGGTCTTGCGGGCCGTAAACGCGTTGCAAGCAGGTGGAGTTGGAAACACTGCGCACAACTCACTGTTGAGCAATATCGCGAAGTGCTCGACATGCCGCACAACCGCATCAGACGACGAAGTGGTAACTAACACATGCTTACCTTGAAATTTTCTGAGCTTCAACTACAACCTGGACACCTTTTTCTTGATGCAGGAGCAGGTTTTGGCCGTCACGCATTTGAAGCTGCACGCCTAGGCGCAAAAGTGGTTGCTCTTGACTATGCATCAGACGAAGTGGTCGCTACTCGCAATACTTTTGCCGCAATGGCAGAAGCTGGTGAAATTTTGGCCGATCAATTCATTGCTTGCCTGCGTGGCGATGCAACTCGGCTTCCTTTTGCCGACAATACATTCGACCGCATCGTTACGTCGGAAGTACTTGAACACATTCATGCCGACACTGCAGCAATTGCCGAGCTGTACCGCGTGCTTAAGCCAGGCGGAATACTTGGCGTCACTGTTCCTACTTGGTGGCCAGAGAAAATTAACTGGATGCTTTCCGACGAGTACTACGCACCAAAATCGGTGGGTGGTCATGTTCGTATTTACAGTGCAACAGAATTGAAAGCAAAACTACGCACAGCCGGACTCACAATAAAAAGTCAGCACCATGCACATGCACTGCATAGCCCATATTGGTGGTTGCGCTGTGCTGTTGGACCACGCAATGAAGAGCACAGGGCTGTTCAGGCCTACAAGAAATTTCTCGAATGGGACATCATGAAACGTCCTACATCTACCAAATATGCAGAGCGAATTCTGAGCCCCATTCTTGGGAAGAGCTACGTGGTGTACTCCCAAAAATCACATGATCATGCGCGGGCATTATGAATCACACCATCAATATTCCCGGCGTCATCTCGCATGATGAACTCGCACAAACTGCGGCATCAATTGCAAGCCTCCAGCTTCCCAGTGGAATGATTCCTTGGAGTACTGGCGGGCACTGCGACCCCTGGAATCACGTGGAAACTGCGATGGCACTCGACACCCTCGGGTCGCATCACGAAGCACGCCATGCATACGAATGGCTTGCCGATGTTCAGCGCAACGATGGCTCTTGGCACAACTATTACCACTCCGATGGAAGTGTGAAAGAAGCGAAGCTCGATACCAACGTATGCGCATATATGGCTGCCGGACTCTGGCATCACTGGCTGTGCACTGGCGATAAGAAGACCTTGCACTCATTGTGGCCAACAGCAAAAGCTGCGCTGCAGTGGGTGTTGTCTATGCGGCGTCCCGACGGAACAATTCTGTGGGCCAAAGAAGTCGACGAGTCCCCATGGGACTATGCACTTCTCACTGGGTCGTGCTCTATTCGACATTCGTTGCGGTGTGGCGCAATGGTCGCTGCACTTCTCGATGACCACGCCGATATTTATTTGCGCGCTGCCGATGCCATTGATGACGTCGTGCGTTCCAACCTCATTGCTTTTGAACCAAAAGAACGCTTTGCTATGGACTGGTACTACCCCATTCTCACAGGCGCAAAAGAATCTGTTCAAGCAAAAGATCGCCTCGCAATGTTTTACGACACTTTTGTGATGGAAGGTCTTGGAGTGCGCTGTGTGAGCGACGAACCATGGGTCACCGCAGCTGAAACTGCAGAATGCTCATTGTCTTATGCCGCCATTGGCGATTTAGACACAGCGAAAAAACTTTTGCAGTGGACTCGCCCACATCGCACCGCCGACGGGTCTTACCTCACGGGAATTGTGCACCCACAACTCATTTCATTTCCTGAAAATGAATGCACGGCGTACACGGGTGCCGCAATCATCTTGGCTGCCGATGCAATTGCTAATACTTCACCGGGTGCTCGACTTTTCATGCACGACAGTTTTTCCGATTAAAAAACAAAATCTATTGTCGCTGTAAAACTCGCAAACTTCCCGTTGCGCTGACTTCAACAAATTTTCCACTTGCGACTGCGGGCAAGTAAATATCTTCATACGGCGGGCGACCACCGTCGGCCGGGTTGGGGAATACATCGTGAATTGCCAACAAACCACCCACCATTACGTGCGGCGTCCAATACGCATAGTCGGCACGTGCAGGTTCAACACCATGTCCACCATCAATAAATAAAAAGCTCAACAGGGTTGTCCAACTTTGAGCAACGGTAGGTGAATGCCCAACTACTGCAATAACAACATCATTCAGTTCAGCATCGGTGATGGTTCGCTGGAATGTCGGCAAAGTATTGAGCCTGCCTGTATGTGCATCGACCAATGCGACATCGTGCGACTCCCAACCTGGCTGGTTCTCTTCGCTGCCTTGATGATGGTCGACCGCGAAAAGAACACTTTTATTTTCACGAGCCGCAGCACCTAACCAAATTGTTGACCTGCCGCAATACGACCCCACTTCAAGCATGGGCGCATGCGCAAGGTCAGAAGCAAGAGAAACCGCAGCGTCATATAACGCATCGCCCTCTTCTTCTGGCATGAACCCCTTTGCCGCCACTGCATGACGACGCAGATTGGCGTGAATTACCAACGGTCCCAGTGCAAGATGCTGTCGACTGGTGGACGAGCAGCTGCTTTGAAATCGGTTCCCTTGGTGTAGGCCAATGGCGACAAGCACACTTGCTGCACGGTGTCGAAAGGAATATCTAAAATTTCAGCGACTTGTTGTTCCATCATGAGGTGCACAGTGGTCCACGCGGTACCAAGCCCACGCGCACGTGCTGCCAACATGAACGACCACATGCCGGGCAAAATGTTGCCAAGCATCGACGCCGACATCATTGCTGGAGCACCATCGAGGCGAGCGCCTTGTGTGCAACCAATGATGAGTGCAGGCGCATCGCCCATGTGCTCGCCCAAGAAGTCGGCCGAGTCTGCAGAACGCTTTTGCTGATCATTTGCACTGGCTTCGCCCTTATCGATGGAACCGATGTACACGCCGTCCATTGATTTGTACATGGAATAGCACTGTTGGTAAATATCGCCCACTGCTTTTCGCTTGGCGGCATCTTTCACCACAATGAACCCCATGGTCATCATGTTGCTGCCCGAAGGTGACTGCATGGCAGCAGTTGCACACTCACGAATGACCTCATCGGGAACAGGCTTGGAGAAATCGAGACGCTTACGTACTGCGCGCGTGGTGGACAAGAGTTGATCTGGGTTTAAAGGAAGTAATGACACAGACGAAATGGTAGCCCGTTTTTGGTACTACGCGAGAGGCAAAAGTGCATTTGCTCGGGCAACATTGCCCAGCCAACGAGCACTTGGTTTGATGTGCCGCTCTTGCGTTTCCCGATTCACCCCAACGAGACCAAAGGTCGGCCCATATCCATAGGCCCATTCAAAATTATCGAGCAAACTCCAATACATATACCCCTCAACCGGAATACCGTCGGCAATGCAACGTAAAACGCAGTGCAGTGCCTCGTTGACGTATTCAACACGTTCCTGGTCATTCACTACCGCAATGCCATTTTCGGTGACCATGATGGGGACGCCTCGTGTTTCAGCATAGGCACGACGAATGGTGGCCTCTAAAGCTTGTGGGTAGTACTCATAGCCCATGATGGTGAGTCGGGCATCGGGGTCTGGTTTCATTCGGCCCTGCGCGTTGAATCTTTCACGCGTATAGGTTTGAACACCAAAAAAATCATCACCAATAGCGGCTTCCAGAAAACATGTTTCGAGGCCATCAAAACCTTGTTGACGCTTTGCATGAGCCATTGCAATTTCATCTGGGTTTTCAGATTGTTCATCAACTTGGAATTCCACCATTGCCAGCGTGAGACCAATGGGGGACGAAGAAATAGATTTCACTGCATCGCGCGATTTGATATGGGCATCACAAAAAACTGCGTTGACGGTATCTCTTGATGATCTACTGCGTTTGCCAGGAGGAAATTGCCCAATGAGATACCCAATGGTGGAAACCATGTTTGGTTCGTTGATAGTGCACCAACGCGCAACATCACTGCCCATAAATTGTGCAACTTTTGCGCTGTAACGAGCAAAGAGATCTGCAGTGCGAGGGTTTTCCCACCCACCTTGAGCAGCAACCCACAGTGGTGTTGTGAAGTGATGCAATGTCACAATGGGCTGTATCCCATTTTCCCAACACGAGGCAATAACACGTTTGTAATGCTGCAAAGCAGCCTGTGAAAACTCACCTTCGGCTGGCTCTACACGCGACCACTCGATGCTGAAGCGATATGCCTGCAAACCAAGATCAGCGATGAGCTTGATGTCATTTGGGTACAAGTGATACTGGTCGCAACAATCGCCACTCGGTTCTTTACATGGCGTATCGGCACGGTGTTCCCACTCCCACCAATCGTTATTGGTGTTGTTTCCCTCCACTTGATGCGCTGCTGTGGCAGTGCCCCACAGGAACCCTTTGGGAAATGAAGTTTGAGTGTTTTCCATAAGTACCTACTGTAGATCAGCATCGCGAGAGGTGAATTCTCGGAAATAAGCAGAGTTTTTTACCCCAAAAAGTGGCAACATAGAGGACCATGAACTCTTCACTCAATGACCTTGTCGATCTCTTGGATCTTGAACCCATTGAGGTCAATATCTTTCGCGGCAAATCACCCGATGAAAACCGCCAACGTGTCTTTGGTGGGCAAGTTGCTGGTCAGGCTCTCGTTGCTGCCGCTCGAACGGTTGATGAAACCAACCGCCAGGTTCATTCGCTCCATGCATATTTCTTGCGGCCAGGCGACCCTGGCAAACCTATTTTGTATGAAGTAGACCGCCTCCGCGATGGACGCAGTTTCACCACCCGCCGCGTGGTTGCCATTCAGCATGGCAAAGTTATTTTCAACTTGCAGGCATCGTTTCACACCGTTGAGCCAGGCGCCGAACATCAAATTAAGGGTCCATTGGGCGTACCAGACCCAGAGACACTCCCCGACTTCAAAGAGCGCATGGCTCCATATAAAGACATCATCGGCGAGTGGTACGACCGTCCGCGCCCTATCGACCTGCGCTATGTCGACTCTGACCCATTCGCGCGCGAAGGGAACCCCTCACTAGGGCAACGCGTGTGGATGCGCGCCGACGGACGCCTTCCCGATGACCCGGTATTGCACACGTGTATTGCTACATACGCGAGCGACTTCACACTGCTCGACACCACCTTGTTGCCACACGGGCTTTCGTGGAACTCCAAGGGAGTACAAATGGCAAGCCTCGACCATGCCATGTGGTTTCACCGCCCGTTCCGCGCCGATGAATGGATGCTCTACGACCAGTACTCCATTTCAACATCAAATGCACGAGGCCTTGCTGGTGGCTCTATTTACACTGCTAGTGGCGAACTCGCTGTGACTGTCATTCAAGAAGGACTCATACGCATTAACCACGATGCATAAAAAACTGCTCCTCGTCGGTGTACTGCTGAGTGCAACATGTCTACTGAGTGTGTTGCCAGTTTCAGCTAGCGCAAACAGCACCAAACTTGTTCTTGTTGCTCAAGCAAAACTGCCTGTTGATATTGCTACACGCATCAAGGACCCCGCACTTTACATTGCCGAGCAAAATGGACTTGTGCAACGAATAGTCAAGGGCAAGAAAACTGTGGCTTTAAACGTAAAGAAATACACATCGGCGAGCGGAGAACGCGGACTTTTAGGAATTGTTTTTCATCCCAATGGAGAATATCTGTATGTGAACTACACCAATAGGCAAGGCGAAACAGAAGTGGTGCGCTATGCAATGAGCGCGGCCAACACTGCTAACATTTCAACGCGCACGGTATTGCTTACCGTGAAACAGCCCTATGCCAACCACAATGGTGGCGGTCTGGCTTTTGGGCCAGAGAGTCGTCTCTACGTTGGCACGGGCGATGGTGGTTCTGGTGGAGACCCACAACGTGTGGCACTACAAACAAGCTCTCCATTGGGAAAGATTCTTTCGCTCTCGCCCACCGCAAAAAATGAAAAGGCAAATGACCTCAAGGTGTGGTCGCGCGGGCTGCGTAACCCATGGCGTTTCGAGTTTGACTCTGCAAACAATTTATGGATTGCAGATGTCGGGCAAAATATGTGGGAAGAAGTCAACGTTGCCTGGGCCACAAAAGGCGCCGGCAAAAACATCAGTTTCGGTTGGAGCGCTTGGGAAGCGAACACCCGCTTCAACGAAGATGAACCCGCACAACCTCATCAAAAGCCCGTTTTTACCTACAAACACGGTGATGCTGGCTGCTCTATTTCTGGCGGTACACGAGTTCGCGACCCGCAACTACCTGCTTGGAAAGACTGGTTTATTTTTGGTGACTACTGCAGCGGACGAGTGACTGCAATTTGGGTGACTGGTCAAACAACGCACAAGCAAAACATTATGCAGCGTGACGTTGGATCAATTACTGCCGTACGAAGCACTACTCAAGGAAAAGTTTTCGTACTCACCTTGGACGGCAAAGTTTTACAACTTATTCAAGGCTAAGTATTAGCGGCGAGAACCCATGAACATGCTGCGCAGCACTTGATAGTTCTCTACGCAGTGACCCGCGCCCAACACCACTGCTTCCAGTGGCATCGGTGACATTCGTACGGGAACGTCGGTTTCTTTTTCAATACGTTGTGCAAGACCGCGCAATAGCCCGCCACCACCTACTAAATACATGCCACGCTGCAGAAAATCTTGCGCCATTTCTGGTGGCACTTTAGATAAGCAGCGCGTTACCGAGTTCACAATTTGAGACACCACTTCATCGATGGCAAAACGTACTTCTTCTGGAGTCAACATTATATTTTTTGGCAGGCCTGTAACAAGGTCGCGCCCACGTACTTGCGCACCACGTTCGTTCGGCATTGGGGTGGCGGTGCCAATTTGAATTTTGATGTCTTCTGCCGTGCGTTCACCAATAGCTATTCCGTGTTCACGACGCACATAGGTTTGAATTGCTGCGTCAATGTCGAAACTACCCACGCGAATTGCTTCAAGGGCAACAACGCCGCCAAGCGAAATGACCGCAGTTTCACTGGTTCCGCCCCCAATATCGATGATCATGTTTCCCACAGGTTCGTCGATGGGTAACTCGGCGCCAATTGCTGCTGCCATTGGCTGCTCAATAAGCTGCGCCTCGGATGCTCCTGCACGGCGCGTGGCGTCGGTAACTGCGCGGCGTTCTACTTCCGTAATTGCCGATGGCACACAAATAACCACTTTTGGCCGGGTAAAACGAGATACACCAACACGTTGCAGTAACAATCGAATCATTCGCTCGGTGATATCAAAGTCAGTAATAGCGCCACCACGTAGCGGGCGAACAGCCACGATGTACCCCGGTGTACGACCAATCATGTTCCATGCTTCATGGCCAGTTGCCAACACTTCACCCGTTTTACGGTTGACTGCGATGACCGACGGCTCGTTGAGCACAATGCCTTTGCCCTTCATGTATACGAGGGTGTTGGCGGTGCCAAGGTCTATTGCAAGGTCGCGTGCCATGAGATATTTCTAGTGTACGCCGTATTACAAGCGCGGTGAGCGACTCTGTCCAGAATCGTCATTTTTGATTTGACGGGCAACAACATTTCGCCGAGCATCGGGAGATAACGCGTCAATATGACGACGGAAATTATCGATGCCGTCATAGATTCCTGTCTTACGATTTTCACGCAAAAGAATGACGCCCAGTGCAGCAGCACAGAGCACAGCCAGAAAAGTGAAAATATACATCGCTGCTTGCATGGAGTTAGTGCGCACTTTCTGATATCGGCGACGTTACTTTTCCGATGTCTTGACTACGCGTTCCCCAGTCGGAGCCGCCTGCCCATTCTTCTTTTTTCCAAATAGGAACAGATGCCTTCAATGCATCAATGCAAAAACGTGCTGCCTCGAAAGCCTCGGGACGATGGCCCGACGAGACGCACACAATGACGGCGCTGTCGCCTAACTCAAGGTCTCCGAGCCGGTGGATCATGGCAATTCTTCCAATGCCCGTCCACGAATTTTGCGCCTCTTCTGCAATGGCGCGCATGCGAACAATAGCCTGTTCTTCGTAGGCTTCGTACGTTAACTTTTTCACTTCATCACGCCCATCGGCATGATTGCGCATTGTGCCTGAGAATAGAACGACCGCGCCGCAGTTTGGCAAAATGCTCCATTCGTATGCAGCCCCTACGGGCAATTCTTCATTTGTGACCGCGATCCAGAGAGAGGAGTCGACAGGGCCGTTCACAAGTTCAGCGTACCTCTTTCACCCAATCATCTCTGCGTCATGTGTTTCACTTCGACGAGGCATAACATCGCCCTATGGGTGAAAACAGCATGGGCGATAACCCCTTTGGTGGGCTGCCATTTTTTGGCGACATGATGAAAGCAATGGCCGGTCAAGGCCCCCTCAATTGGGATATCGCACAGCAGTTTGCGCTCATGGGTACTTCTACTGAAGGTGGTCAGCCCAATGTTGACCCTGCTGCTCGCATTGCAATGGCACAACTTATCCCCATTGCCGTCATGCATGTTGGCGATATCCTCGGCGACCAAGCACACCACTCGTTGAGTCAGGCAAAGTTTGAATATTGCACTCCAGCTCAATGGTGCCAGTCAACGCTGAATGCATACAAACCACTTTTCAATGACCTGGCGGCAGCCCTCAGCCAGACGTCGCCTGTTGACGCTGATGTACGTACCGACCTTGACCTCGAAAACTCCGACCCGATGGCGCAGATGATGCGCAATCTCACGAGCATGATGGCTCCCTCACTTCTCGGCATGACCGTGGGCTCCATGATTGGGCAACTCGCACAAAAGGCCTTTGGTCAATACGATCTGCTGTTGCCGCGAAGCCCAGAGAACAACGTTTTACTTGTTCCTGGCACCATCGATGCCTTTGCAGAAAATTGGAGTTTGCCAAGTGCCGACATGCGCATGTGGGTGCTCATTCACGAACTTGCTGCACATGCAGTTCTGCAGGTTCCGCATATTCGCCGTCAGCTGTTGCAGTCAGTGGAACAACATGTGAAAGCATTTCGCCCCGACCCAACAGCTGCATTTGAGCGCATGACACATCTTGAGGTCGATTCCGACAACCCCATGGCTGCGCTACAACAAGCTTTTTCGCAGCCTGAAATTATGCTTGGGGCCGTTATTTCGGCCGAACAAGAAGCCATGATGCCCGCGCTCGATGCCCTTCTTGCCACTCTTGTTGGCATTATCGACTGGACAGTTGACACCGTGGCTCAACGCATTTTGGGTGGAGCAGGCGCTATTGCGGAAGCAGTTCGCCGACGCCGCATTGAAGAATCTCCTGCCGACATTTTTGTAGAGCACCTCTTAGGCGTGCGTTACACGCGTGCAGTGGTTTCACGAGGCAAAAGTTTTGTTGCTGGGGTTATTGAGCGCAGTTCACCCGAAATACTTCTCGAAGTACTTTCACGCGAATCGGCTCTTCCTACCCCCGCCGAGGTCGACGCCCCAGGCCTATGGCTCGCCCGCCTTGAATGCGAATAGAAAACCGACCCCACATTACAAAAATAAGCATTCCTAACGCCGTTGCAATTCCGACGATTGCAAAACCCACATCACCAGGGATGCGAAAAAGTACGGGTAGTAGCCCCGCCAGAACCCACGCTAATTGATTTTGTGTTTCGAAAACTGCAAAGGCGCGCGCCCGGTTTGCATCGGGGGCATCGCTTTGCACCACTGACTCAAAAGCCAGGCGACAAATTGCTGCTGTGCAGTTAACAGTTGCAGCCAAAATAACACCTCCTGTCACTCCGCCAACATAAATGGTGACAAAGCCACAAATGGTGAGCGCTAAGAGCGCCGACAACATCATGGTTTCTTCGTGCAACTTACGACGCAGCATTGGCGACAATGCATTACCCGACATGGTTGCAAGTGTGGAAAGCCCTACTGCAAAACCAAACCACAATGTTCCTGCTTTTTGGTCGCGCAACCAAAAAGCAAGATGGAAAAACATGAACCCAACAAGACCTCGCATGAGCCACATCGTGCGCGAAGCGCGAAGCAACCGTGGAGAATGAAGTTCATCTCGCTCGGCTTGTGTTGGTGGGGTTTGTGATACTCGCTCACCACGGGGTAATTGTGTTGCCGACACCACAGCACCGATAAAAAATGCGATTGCAAGAAACAACGGTGCACTATCGGAAATGAGTTGTAAAAGACCAGCAGGAACGGCCACAGCAAAGCCCACAACACCAGCCAATAGACCCAACCTGCTATTCGCTTCCACTAGATCAGAGTCTGATTTCACCACCGTGGGAACAAGTGCCGATTTGGAAATAGAATAGGTTTTTGACAACACCATCGCCGCAAAAGCGAGTGGAAAAAGAGTGAGCGAATCAATGCGTCCAATCATGAGAAGGGTCACAATTGCCCTGCCAGAAGCAGCAAGACATACAACAAGTCGCCTTCCACCTTTCATGCGGTCGATTACCGGACCAATGAGCGGCGATACCACGGCAAATGGGGCCAAACTCAGCGCAAGGAAGAGAACAACCTTTCCTCGCGCAGCGTCGGGGCTCATTGATAAGAACAAAGAGTTAGCAAGCGCAACCGTCATTGCAGCTTCGCCTGCGGTCATGAATACATGGGTTCTCGCAAGCGAGAAGAATAACGGTCGAGCAGGAAGCCCTATTGAACCCACACTTTTAGATGTACGACCAACGCTCACAGTGCCATGATAGGCATACGTTGTCGCAGCAAGTAGTTAGTTGCGAACGCGCTCGAACTTGTAGCCAAGACCGCGAATAGTGATGATTTTTGCGGGGTTCGCAGGGTCTGACTCTATTTTCGCTCGCAACCGTTTGATATGCACGTCGAGCGTTTTGGTATCGCCCACATAGTCGTTGCCCCAAATGCGGTCGATGAGTGTTTCTCGAGGCAGTACTCGCCCAGCATTTGCCAATAGAAGATGCAGCAATTCAAATTCCTTCAGAGGCAAGGCCGTTTTTTCACCACGGATGACTACTTCATGTTGTTCCGGGTCGAGCGCAATGTCACCTACCTGCAATGCACCTTCAGTGAGTTCACCAGCATGGTCGAGACGAGCTCGGCGCAATACGGCGCGCATACGTGCAACGAGTTCACGAAGTCGATAGGGCTTGGTGATGTAATCGTCGGCTCCTACTTCCAAGCCAACGACGGTGTCGATTTCTGCAGCTTTTGCAGTAACCATAATGATTGGTACTTGTGATTTTTTGCGTAGTTGCCGACATACATCGATGCCCGACACTTTCGGCAACATGACATCGAGAAGAATAATGTCGGGCTGG
The DNA here is from genome assembly GCA_945869715.1 of Bifidobacterium breve. Taxonomy (GTDB): domain Bacteria; phylum Actinomycetota; class Acidimicrobiia; order Acidimicrobiales; family Ilumatobacteraceae; genus F1-20-MAGs119. Next base: position 10,400 of record CAMBPP010000004.1, on the reverse strand, counting down.
ATGCGGTCGAACATTTCGAGCGCTTCCAAGCCATCACGGGCAACCTCAACACGAAAGCCCTCTTTTTTCAGACCAACGAGTAGAGCATCTACGAATGATTCTTCGTCTTCAACGACGAGAACTGTATGGGAAGTAGTGATGGCGTTCATATTTTGTTCACTGCATTATTACCGCTCGGACGCAAAAGAGTGAGCACGAAGGTTGAACCTTCACCTTCTTGTGAGGTTACGTTCACCGAACCGCCATGATTGTTCACGACGTGACGCACAATAGAGAGCCCAAGCCCCGTTCCTCCGGTGCCTCGGCTGCGAGCGCGGTCGACCCGATAAAAACGCTCAAAGATACGGCCGATATCACTTTGGGGGATTCCAATACCTTCATCGCTGACGGATACCTCGAGAGTTGCTTCTAGCGCAGATACGCGGACCGTGACCTTGTCGCCCTTTTCGCTGTACTTCACTGCGTTATCAACAAGATTCGATACGGCAGAAACCAACTGGAGTCGATCGCCTTTCACAACACAATCGGCTTCGGGCAGTTGTGAAACGATGCTGATACCCGCCTGGGCAGCAAAGTAAGCCATGCGGTCAATTGACTCGGCAATAACGGAGAAAATACTGACAGGCTCTAAAACAGCAGAAACATCAAGTTCAATGCGCGAGAGCTCAAGCAAGTCGTCGATGGTTTTCGCCATACGATTCGCTTCCTTCACCATTTTTGATGACAACCGATGGATGACTTTCAGGTCGTCTTCATCGCGAATGGTGTCGGCCAATATTGACAATGCACCTACTGGAGTTTTTAATTCATGGCTGATGTTTGCTACAAAGTCGGTACGGACAGCATCAATGCGAGTGCGTTCCGAAATATCTTCAATGATTGCAATGGACTTTAAGCCCTCGAGAGGCCTCGCCTCAATCACCAGAGTTCGTGGTGGGGGTCCGAATAGTTCAAGAGTTTCACGCACCGTTGAGCCCAACTCTCGGGATTTTTTGATGATGCGCTCTGCGGCTTCATTGACCAACACGTCAATATGCCGCAAAATTTCAACACCTGCAACGACGTGACTCCCTAAAACAATATTTCCCTGCTCATCGGTCACAACAACTCCTAGTGGAATTGCATTCAAAACCGAATTGAGTTCAGCAACGGGTGCCTCTGCCTCTGAGGGGAGCGTTTCAACTATCGGAACAATTGGTTGAGTGTTAGAGGTAGTTGATTTACGTAGAAAAATAATGCGCGAAACAATGAGGCCGACAATAAGACCAATGATGATTCCGCCAACAAGCATGAATGCTTATCCTTCTGTGGCAGTGGATTTGGGAATCGGAATACCGTATGTATCGTCTTGGCCCATTTTTGCAGTGTGACGAGCAGCGCCTCTATGTTCAGGGCGCCATCCACTCACAATAAACAGTACGCGTTCACCAATGTTTACCGCATGGTCTCCGATGCGCTCGTAGAAACGAGCCACCACCGCTAATTGAATGGCAACTTGCAGATCGATGCTTCCCGCTGCGTGACTTTCAAAAATTGCCTGAACAAATTGGCGCTGCAAGCTGTCGAGATACGAGTCCATGTCGTCAATTGCTCCTGCAATCGCAACATCATTCTCTTCAAACGATTGCAGAGCAGAGGTAAACAGTTGTTGCGCCTGCTCACCCATTTTGGCGATGATGCCACGCAATTTTGGATCGAGAGCATGACCATAAATTCGGCGAGCTGCCTTTGCAATGTTTACTAGGAGGTCGGCAGAGCGTTCAATTTCGCCGACCATCTTAAGAATGGAAATGAGCTGGCGCAGATCGCCCGCTACCGGAGCCTGTAGAGCCAGCAGCTGATAACAGCGGTCTTCAAGCGCAATAGACCGTGAGTCAATTTCATCGTCGGCCAAAATGAGGTATTCGGCACCTTCAAGGTCTCCCGCTAACAGCACGTTTGTTGCGCGAGGAATAGCTTCAATGACCGTGGCTGCAAGGCGCGCGAGTGAGAGGCGAACTTCGTCTAGTTCGTGGTGAAAACCTTTACGCAGTTCTTCCATTTCTGAATCTCCTCTATTTCCCGTTGCCCACAGAATACCCTGCTTATGGGTTACGACGCTCTTGTTGATTTTTAGCCCACCCATACAGGTCTTCTTGAGCATTACGCAAGGCAAAGGAGTCTCCTTCGCGGACCCAACGACCCGTGGCATTGAGAACAAAATGTGGCGCAGTGACGTTGCTGAGATCGGAAAGCACTTTTTCACACCATTGTTGGTGCTTTTCCTGCAAAACAGGAACAAGCGCTTCAACACGTCGGTCAAGGTTGCGTGTCATGAGATCGGCAGAACCGATGTACCAACGCGGTGCTCCTGGTCCGTTTCCATTTCCGAACATGTAAATGCGCGAATGCTCTAGGTACCTTCCCAATACAGACCGCACCGTGATGTTGCTCGACATTCCGGGCACGCCTGGAAGGATGCCGCAGATTCCGCGCACAGTGATGTCTATTTTTACGCCCGCTTCACTTGCTTCGTAGAGAGCTTCAATCATTTGAGAATCGGCAAGCGAATTCAATTTCAAACGGATGTAACCGTTTTGCCCTGCACGTGCTTCTTGGCGGATGAGGTCAATGAGACCCGATTTCAAATAGTTTGGAGCAACTAGCAAATGTTGGTAATGATCATTTCTGCTGAATCCAGTGAGGTGATTGAAAAGTCGCGATGCATCTGAGGCGAGCTCAGGATTGCAAGTAAAAATTGCAAGATCTTCGTAAAGCCCTGCAGTTTTCGAGTTGTAGTTACCCGTTCCAAAATGAACATAACGGCGCAGCCCATCGCCGTCTTCTCGCACAACTAATGCACACTTCACGTGAGTTTTCAAACCGACAATTCCATACATCACGTGCACTCCTGCACGTTCAAGTTGCTTGGCCCACGTCACGTTCACTGCCTCATCGAAACGTGCTTTGAGCTCAATAAGTGCCACCACTTGCACACCACGCTCTGCTGCACGAATGAGACTCTGAGCAATAGGACTATCACCAGAGGTGCGATACAAAGTCATTTTTATTGACTGCACGCGCGGGTCGTTTGCTGCTTCTTCAATGAAAGCTTGCGTTGAGGTCACAAAACTTTCATATGGATGATGCACCAAGAGATCGCGTTCACGAATGACACTGAACATGGAGCGGTCTTGATCACTTGCAGCTGCTAGCCGACCCGCAGTAACTGCAGGCCATGGAGTATCGCGTAATGCGGGAACAGGCAAAGCGCTGATTGCAAACAAGCTGGTGAGATCGAGAGGAAGGTTGAACTTATAGACATCGTGTTCTTCCACTTCAAATTCCTCAATGAGAAGTTCTAAAACTGTGTCGTCAATGGAATCACGAACTTCCAAACGCACTGCTCTACCAAAACGCCGACGGCGTAATTCGGCTTCTATCGCTTCGAGAAGATCTTCAGCTTCTTCATCGTCCACATCGAGGTCGGCGTCGCGCGAGACACGGAAGGTAGTTGCACTTTGTACTTCCATCCCTTCGAATAACGCAGGAAGATGCGCAATGATGACCTCTTCAATTGGGATGAAATGTTGGGAGTTTTCAAGCTTCAAGAACCGTGGCAAAAGTGGCGGAACTTTCAGACGAGCGAAACGTTCCTCGTTGTTCACAGGGTCGCGCAGCATGACCGCGATACTGAGCGCTAGACCCGACACATAAGGAAAGGGGTGCGCTGGGTCTACAACAAGCGGGGTGAGAATAGGGAAAATACGCTGCTCAAATTCGCGCGACAGCATCGCTTTTTCTTCAGCCGATACATCTTCCCAACGCTGCAAAATAATGTCATTATTTTTGAGTTCCGGCAGAATGTGTTCGCGCAATAGCGACTCTTGTTCCGCTACTAACTCGTGAACTTTGTTGCTAATAGCGAGATCAAGTTCATGCGGTCGGCGGCCATCAGCACTGGCTATCGTCACTCCTGCCGCTTTTTTATTTTTTAACGACGCAACACGTACCTGAAAAAACTCATCGAGGTTCGAAGAAAAAATGGCCAGAAACTTGACCCGCTCGAGAAGTGGAATTCCCTCTTCTCGGGCCATTGCCAACACCCGCTCGTTAAACGCGAGCCAGCTGAGATCACGGTTAAAAAAGCGTTCGTCGATCACAGCAGAGTAGGTTCTTTCGCGTTGTGTCATAGGTCATTTCCTTGTCTACAAAATGAACGCAGAGTTGCTACTCGGATAATTTGCACACTTCGAGTGTTTAGAGCTTGACGGAATCGCCAAGGTCCCATTCGATGGTGATGAGCTCACGCTCTGCATCTCGGGCAATGCGCTCGCTATTGCGACGAAATTGTGGGTCGTCACGGGTCAGGAGGACCAAACGAGCCAGCACACGAGTACGGAATTCGTCAATGAGGGCCTGGTCGCCATAAGCACCGTAGACCTCCCAATGGGGAGCAACAGGGCCGAGATACACGATGCGGGCATGTGCGCGTGGCGCTTCTGGGGTGGCATTGATATCGGACACGGGAACCTCCTAGGAGCGATCAGGATACCGCAGAGTGGCCCATATGACCTCTCGGGAACTTATTCCAGGCTCGCAGCGTCAGAACCCTTGTACGACCGAAATTCTCCCCCAGCAAAGGCTCGCCATGACCACAACCGACATCCAGCACTATGAAAACCAAAGCAACCTTGGTTCTTATCGTTCAACTGAATGGATGTCGCTTGGCAATTGCCGCCATGTTGAGCCCGACATCTTCTTTCCCTCAGACGGTGCCGGGGTCGACAAGGCACGCAAGATTTGTTCGACGTGCCCCGTTCGCGACCACTGCTTGGAATACGCGCTATCGGAACAAATTGAACACGGCGTGTGGGGCGGCATGAGTGAGCGTGCCCGCCGCCGCTTGAAGTCTCAACGACGCGCTGCATAAGCAACGCGAAAGTGAATTACTTGGAGTCGGAATCGCCAGACTTGTCGGATTGACCGTCTGCAAGACCTTTTTTAAATTCTTTTTGTGCCTGACCAAGGTTCTTTGCAAACTTCGGCAATTGAGTGCCGCCAAAAAGAACGAGTACAACAACAGCAACGATGATGAGTTCTGGGCCTTCGAGAAATGCGAACATGCCTTTAACCTACCACCGCCCAGCAGGGAGATGAGGTAAAAATATCCCTGTGCTCGAGTGTGTCGTCAATATCAGTGAGGGTCAAAGCCCTGAAACACTTGCCAATTTGAGCGCTGCTGTAGCCGCCGATCTCCTCGACGTTCACACCGATCGTGACCACCACCGCAGCGTGTTTACTCTGCATGGCACGCATGCCCCTCGACGCCTTGCCGCCTGCGCTGTTGACCTTCTCAATATTCACCAACACGCAGGTGTGCACCCACGCCTTGGAGTGGTAGACGTGGTGCCCTTTGTTGCACTGGACAACACCACATTTGATGAAGCAATTGATGCACGCAATGCATTTGCACAATGGGCCGCAAATGAGCTTGGTGTTCCCAGTTTTTATTACGGACCAGAACGCACACTTCCCGATATTCGCCGCACGGCATGGACTTCACTTTTCCCAGATGTTGGGCCGCGCATCGCACACCCAACAGCTGGGGCGATATGTGTAGGCGTCAGAGAAGTGTTGGTTGCTTACAACATTTTTCTGACCGACACCACAATGAAAACTGCACGTGAGATTGTGTTGAACATTCGTCAACCAGGCCTGCGGGCATTGAGTTTTTTGGTAGATGGACATGCACAAATCAGCATGAATCTGACAGATTTAGACACCATTAATGTGGACGCGGCATACGACATCGTTGCTCAATACAGCAAAATTGCACGCGCAGAACTCGTTGGGTTGATGCCGTTGAATGCTCTTACGAAAATAGAACAAGGTCGCTGGAGTCAACTCGACATTGGAGTTGACAATACAATCGAAGCTCGCTTCGATACGTTGTTTAAAGCGCAGTAAACGTTATTAGATTGCTTGGCGATTTGCTTGAGCACGGGCACGGCGCAAGCGACGACGCTCACGCTCAGAGAGCCCACCCCAAATACCAAACTTTTCTCCGTTGACTAATGCGTATTCAAGGCATTCGCCTCGCACAACGCAACCACGACACACTTCTTTTGCTTCACGAGTAGAAGCGCCCCTTTCAGGGAAAAAGAGATCGGGGTCAACACCAAGACAGTTGGCCTGATCTTGCCAACCACGTTCTGTACTCAATTCATCCGTTTCTGGGAATTGCATTCACTTGCCTCCCGCTCTGCAGATCACCAACATCCAGAAATGGCATGCAGTGATGGCAGGGCTGTAATTACATTGCTGTCATTCTGCCAAATCCTTATGAAATAAGCAAGTGCGCTCATTTTGCCCCTCCGAGGGCCGCCCCGGCGGAATCGTCACTTTTCGGCTGGATGCCAAAAAACCCCGTATTTATTGATGTTTTGCACCTACAACGCCCGTTTTTGGCTCATTTATTGGGGTTTTCAGTATGTATGTACTATCGCGACCGGCTGAGCCGACGCTTGTGCTCAATGAAGTCGACGAGCACATAGTCACCCAAAGTTTCCGGGGTGGTGAAAAAAGCACGTCCCTTGTTGATCTCGGTGAGCCGCTCGATGAACTGGCGCAAACCACCATTGGCATCGAGCATGAAGGTGTTGATAACGATTCCATCACGGGTGCACTTCATGACTTCAGCCAAGGTCGACTCCACCGTTTCTCGCACTGGTGGATAGTTGAAAAATACATCTCCTTGTGGAGTGATATGTGCAGTGGGTTCACCATCGGTGATCATGATGATTTGCTTTGTTCCGTGTTGCTTAGACAGCAATTGACGAGCCAGCATAAATCCGTGTTGCATATTTGTTCCGTACGCAAAATCCCATGAGACTGGTGGCAGCTGTTCTGGAGTCAATATGCGAGCAGTTTCACTGAACCCAACGAGCCCTAAGTAATCGCGCGGATATTGCGATGTGATGAGTGAGTACAAGGCCATTGCAACTTTTTTTGCAGGCAAGAAGTTGTCTCGCATAGGCATTGACATGGAGAGGTCAATCATCACCACAGTCGATGAAGAAGTGACATGTTCTGTGCGTTCAATTTCAAAATCTTCCGGGGAGAGCTGAACTGGAGTTCCTCCACCCTGACGACGAATTGCATTGCGCAGAGTTTGCTGAAGATCAAGACGGAATGGATCGCCATACTCATACGGCTTTGTTTCGTAACGACGTTCATGGCCACCGCCGCTTTCGCGCATTTGATGCTGACCAATTTTGTCTTTTGCCAACTTCCCAAAAAGGTCACGCAAAGCATTGGCCCCAATTTTGCGCAAGCCTTTTGGCGTGAGTTCTAACTTGCCTTCTTTTTGGTTAATTAAGCCTGATTCTTCAAGCATTTTGGTGAGCTCAGCCAGGCGCTCAAGCGAACGCGCGGAATCTTCGCCCAGTAGTTCTCGCACCCGATCGAGGTCGGCTTCAGCAAGTGCGCCAGGAGTGGTGGCATTGCGCATAAAGCTTTCCATTTGATCGAGTTCACCAAGTTGCTGCATGGTTTTCATGGCTTCACCCATGCCCATCGGTTCGTCACCATTGAACTGGTATTGACGCTCCCAGCCGGCACCCGGAACAAGATTTTGTAAGCGCTCGCTCAACCGATCGGCTTGCCAACGAAGATCCATATCCTCGAGCAACTGTTCGGAAAGTTGCTGCATTTGTGCCCGCTGCTCAGGGGTCATGGAATTCATCATCGCCTGCATTGCTGCCATACGTTGGGCCATGATTTCTAAAAGCTCATCGAGGGTCTGCGGATTCTCGGGGAAGAAATCGCCGAATTCATTCATGAACTTTTCAAATTGCGGGTCTTCACCTTGTTCACGTTTATCGAGCATGTCGTTTAAGGCAGCCATCATGTCTTTCGTGCGCTGCAGATCTTCTGGCGACATATTTTGCATTTCGCCACTCATCTGATCGACATATTGCTGCATGAGTTGCTCACGAAGTTTTTCCATGAGTTCCTCAAAGCGAGCCGCAGCCTCATTCGACTGGAAATCGTAATTTTGCAAACCTTTGACCTTGCCCGCAAGATCTTGTGGAAGCATTTCGAGTTCTAGATGATGCTCAATGGAAGACTGTTGTGCTGTGTCGAGACGACGCTCATCGCCACTCGCCTGTGCATCAGACACATTTTGGTCGAGCTTGTGACGTTCTTCGTCGATGATGTCGTCGAGCGCCTCGGAAATTTCGCTGTACACACCACCGAGATCGGAACGATCTAATAACTCCTCACGGCGCTCACGAATTTTGTTCATCATGTCGCGCATGCCCTCAATGCGCTCGCCATTGCGGTCGGTGAGGCCCTGCTGCATGAGCCGCCTCAAGGCACTATTGACGTCTCCATGGTACAAAAGGTCGTCGGTGACTGCTTCCAAGAGCGACTCTGCGTCGACCTCAAAGCCCTTTTGAGTGCCGTCCCAGCGGGAATAGGTGAACCTTGTGGTCATGAAACCAACCTAGTTCGCCTAACCTAGGGGGTGCATGCGCGTGCCACGTACTTTCATATTCGTTGACCTTTCCGGTTTCACACATTTCACGGAAACCCAAGGGGACGACGCCGCAGGGCGACTTTTGGCTGCCTTTCGGTCTGTCGCGCGCGACGTGGCCTCTGAGCGCGGTGTACGCATTGCAAAGTGGCTGGGAGACGGTCTCATGATCGTTGCCATGGAGCAATCTGACGGCATCGTCTTTTCAATGGAGCTCCAGCGCCGCTCGGCAACTGCCTGTGCCCCGCTCACACTGCGCATTGGCCTTGCAACGGGCTATGCGCTTCTCTTTGAGGGCGACGACTACATCGGTTCTGCTGTCAACACTGCGGCGCGACTCTGCGATGCCGCTGGCGCATTTGAAGTACTTATTCCCACCGATCAAATTGAAGAACTTCCTGAAGGCGTGCGCATCGTTGCTCACGAGCCCCTCGTGTTACGCGGATTCGCTGAGCCTGTTGAAGTGTGTTCAGTTACTGGCGACCCAGTTCTCACCGACCGTAACGACACCGGTGAATTGTGGACGCGTTCACCGTTTGTGATGTAACGCACCTCGTGCCTATTTTTGGAACTCACCTCACCTTTTCTCCAGAACAGAACGTAGAGATACTTCTTTCTGAATTGCTGGCTCTCAAAGAACACGGTCTCACCTCTCTGCGTTGGCGTCTGTCGTGGAACGATGTATTTCCACAACAAGGAAAACCGAGCGGGAAGCATTTAGAACTACTTGAAGGGCACGCCTCTGCATTCGCCGATGCTGGCATAGAAACATGGGTCACGCTGTGTGGAACTACTCTTCCCCATTGGTTTTTGAACGAAGGTGCATTTTCCGATAACAAGGCGACTGAAAAGTGGTGGCCGCGGTATGTCGACACCGTTGCTGAAGTGGTGGGCAGTCACGTAGCTGGGTGGATGCCCTTTGAAGCACCTATCGGCTTAGTTCACGATGGGTGGCGTATCGGAAGCATCGCTCCATTTATTTCTGACGATGGCAAATTTGCCGATGCATTCACCAACGTTTTGCATTCGTGGAATCACGCATGTCGATTACTCAAGGGTTCGTCAATTGCACTGTCGCTAGACGCAACTCACCCAGGCGCAAATGCAGAGGTGCGTACGGTATGGCAGTCGGCCATTACACGTGGCCGCGTATCGCTACCTGGTCACTATGAACGAGAACTCGACGGCTTACTACGTAGCGCCGATGAAATTGCTCTTTCACTCACCCACCTGCCACCTCGCGGTGAACGCCTCGAGCCACCACGTTGGCGCGACCAAGCAATAGAAACTTTGCAGTGGGCATACGAGGCTTTTTCGGGAACACCCCTCAGTGTTTCTGGAATTCCCTCGACGAGCGCCGACGGAGAACTGACCGAATTGCTCTCGTTTGCTTCTCAGATGGTGGATGACCTGAAAAGCGACGGCTTGGCGCTTCAACACGTTTGGCTCAGCAGCCTTGAGCGCACTGCGGGCCTGACCTCATTGCCTGCTTTCTCTTCACTTACGAAGTAGTTGTACCCTTTCGCACCATGAGCACCCCCGTTTGGCAAGTATCTGATGAGAAGAGGCCAGGCCTTGCGCTCACCCAATTTTTTGCACAACACAATCTCTTGTCATTTACCCATGCGATGGAATGGAGTGTGCGCGAACCAAACGAGTTCTGGCAAGCCATCTGGAACGCCACTGGAATTGTTGGCGTGCCGGGCGAACCCGCTGTGCGTTTTCCTTCTGAGAGCATTGTAGAAACCGAATTCTTCCCGCATGCGATGCTCAACATTGTTGACACTTTTTTGCAACCACGTGACAATGCCGATACCGACGCGATTGTTTACGTTTCAGAATCGGGCGAACGTCACTGCATCACATGGGGTCAATTGCA
>CAMBPP010000003.1 GCA_945869715.1 Bifidobacterium breve | reverse complement strand
CGGCGCCAGGAGTCTTGCAATATAGCATTTTCCGTACTTTTGCGCGCGGCGGGTTTCTGGGAGTCAACATGTTCTTCGTCATGAGTGGTTTTCTCATTACGTCGCGCTTGCTGCAAGATCAGGAAACTGGTGGACAGATTGATTTGCGGAAGTTTTATGCGCACCGGGCATTGCGTATATTTCCTGCAGTTGCTGTATTTTTAGTTGCTCACTATTTTTATGCAGTGAGAAATGACTTCCCATTATCGGGAACGGCAGCAAATGAATTTGCAATGACCAAAGCAACGTTTCTTCAGTATGCGAATTATGCGGTTTATAAGAACCCCATGACACAATTTGTTGACAATGTGTCACTTTGGTCTTTATCCATTGAAGGACAGTTCTATATTGCAGTGCCAATTCTCGTCTTTGTTCTCTTGCGCAAGAATCGAAATCATTATTGGCCAATTGGTGTCATTATTCTGAGTATTGGAATTCTTGCAATTCAACGAGGGCTCGTTTATAACGATCTTGGTTGGTTTCCTACGTATATTCGTACCGATACTCGCATTGAAAGTTTGATTATTGGCATGTTCGGTGCCGTGTTAATGATGAAAACGAATGTGGTGAAGCCTATGGTGCTTCGCTATGCAAGTTTGCCTGCGGTCGTCGTTGTTATCGTAATAGTTTTGTACGGCCGAGCAGATGGTTCGTTCATGTGGTTCGGTGGAATGACGCTCTTTGATATTGCCTGCTTGGTCATTGTTTTAGCACTCGCACAGAAAGTATTTTTCGCTTCTTCCATTTTGTGCTGGCAGCCCATTGCCTGGGTGGGAGTCATTTCCTACGGTTTATACATTTGGCAGATTCCCGTGTTTCGCATTATTCAACGACATGGAGAAACGTTGTCAAATACTGAGCGGTTAGCCCTTGCGATGAGTGCAACATTTTTATTGAGCGCGCTGTCGTGGTATGTCATTGAGCGCCCCGCGATGCGCTCACAGTGGGCGCATCGACTAGCTGGCACTTACAGAAGTAAAGCGCAGTAACACGCGACCATCGTCGCCAGAGTCGAACACTGCTGTCACCGGCATATCGATATGTACTTCACTCGGTGCTACACCCACAATGTTGGTGAGGATGCGCGGGCCTTCTGCAAGTTCAACGTAAGCAACTATGTAAGGGCCAGACTCTTTCCAGCGGCCATTACCTTTGGCAACAATGCTGTAGGAGTAAATAGTGCCGCGTCCCGACATTTCTTCCCACTTCAACTCGGTAGAAAAACACACGGGGCAGTGAGCGCGCGGATACCACACCACAGAAGTGCAAGAAGTGCAGCGGGGAAGCAGCAAGGTTTTGTTGCGCAGACCATCCCAAAAAGGCTGTGTTTCATTGTTGATTTCAACATCGGCAAGTGGCAAGAACGACATTTTTAAACCTCTTGCCCAAGAATGAGTGTGGCTGAACCCATGCGAGTGGCAAGGTTGCCGCCGGTTCCATGGGCGAGTGCAAATTGGCAATTGGGTACTTGCACTGCAGGGTGTGCCTCGTTGCGAAGCTGGCGTACTGCTTCAATGACTTTGGTAATACCACCGCGGTTGCTGGGGTGGTTATTGCACAGCCCGCCGCCGTCGGTGTTGAACGGGAGTTTGCCAAAAGGTGCTTGTAGCCCACCATTGGAAACAAACTCACCGCCTTTTCCTTTTTCACAAAAGCCGAGGTCTTCAAGCGTGGTGAGTACGGTGATGGTGAAACTGTCGTATATAGAGGCATAACGAATATCGCTTGGAGTGAGGCCGGCTTCGGCAAATGCGCGAGGGCCAGACACCACTGCACCCGTATGAGTGAGGTCAATACGACCGTTGTTCACGTGTTTCACAGCGAATCCTGTACCGAGCACAGGAACGCTTTGTCGTGAGAGTTTGTGTGCGACCTCTGGTGACACCACAACAAGCGCACCGCCACCGTCAGTGACGACACAACAGTCAAGCATGTGTAAAGGGTCGGCCACCATTTTTGACTGCAACACTTCTTCTACAGTGACCACATTTTGCAAAAATGCATTGGGGTTGTGTTGTGCATGACTCGCAGCGGCAACTTTAATTTCAGCAAGTTGTGCGCTCGTGGTGCCAAATTCGTACATGTGTCTGCGAGCGGCCATTGCGTAGCCAGCAACAATGCTGAGACCAAAGAAGTTTTCGAACGATATTTCAGGTGCAGAACCAAAACGGCCAGCACCACCAATGCCAGCACCCGAACTGCGAGGCAAACCCGCAAGGGTGATGAGCGCAACATGACAATGCCCAGCAGCAATTGCTTCGGCAGCATGTTGCACATGTAAGAGGTAAGACGAGCCACCGGTTTCTGTGTTGTCAATGTGTGTGAGTTGAAGCCCTAAGTACTCAGCCATCGACAATGCACCGAAGCCCGGTGCATCGCCAGCGCAGAAATAGGCATCAACATCGGAAAAAGAAAGACCAGCATCGGCAAGTGCACCAGCAGCAACTTCGCCATGCACTTGTTGCGCAGTTTTGTTGGGAATGGTGCGCAGTGGGTGTTCATATGCCCCTGCAATGAAAGCTCTGCCGCGAATGCTCATGATTTATGGAACGTAGCGGGCAATTGCTGCGGCGATTTCTTTTTCTGCTTCCGCTGCACCATTCCAGCCACCCACGGTGGATTCCTTGTTGGGCTCAATGAGTTTGTAGACCTCGAAAAAGTTGGCAATTTCGGCGAGCAGAAAGTCGGGGGCGTCGGAGAGGTCGCGGTAGTGGGCATAACGGGCATCGCGTGACGGTACGCAGAGCACTTTGGCGTCGGGGCCTTTTTCATCGGTCATCCAGAACACGCCAATGGGGCGAGCCCACATGTGGCAGCCAGGAAAGGTGGGCTGGGGCAATAAAATGAGTGCGTCAAGCGGGTCGCCGTCTTCACCGAGGGTGTGGGGGAAAAAGCCGTAGTCGAGTGGGTACTGGGTGGCCGTGAAAAGTGTGCGGTCGAGCCAAATAGCGCCAGTTTCATGGTCCATTTCATATTTGTTGCGCGAACCCTGGGGGATTTCAACGATCATTTCAATTTCCATAGGTGTCACTTTATGCCGTCGCGGCGCCAGCGCGACAAAACAGTGCCAGCTACTCAGCCAAACGCAATGCTGTACATAGACAGCGACGAATAGACGAAACCATCGGTCACGGTGTGCGGCGCTTCATTGGGGCGCCGTGCACCGAGAACGTAGAGCAGTGGCAAGAAGTGTTCTGGTGTAGGAACCGCATACGCCGCGTCGGGGTGGCTTGCGTAGTTCACAATGGCATCAATGTCGTCGTTATTGATCGCTTCAACAATGTATTTGTGAAAGCCAATGCTTGATGGGTGCGGTTCTGCATTGTCGGTCCAGTTGATTGCACCTAAGTTGTGCACAATATTTCCACTACCCACAATAAGCACTTGGTAGTCGCGCAGCGTTTGTAACTTGCGTGCAACTTGCAGGTGCCATACTGCAGGTTTTGAAATATCAATTGACATTTGAACGACAGCAACGTTGGCTTTCGGCAAGACGTGGCGTAGCACTGACCATGTTCCGTGATCAAGACCCCAACTGGTTGTGGCGCAAATGGGTTCGGGAGCTACGAATTCTCGTAATAAGTTGATGACATGTTGCGCTAGGGCAGGAGAACCAGGCGCAGGGTAGTCCACTTGTGAAAGCTCGGGCGGGAAACCTGAGTAATCGTGAATGGTGCGCGGCTTTGGGTTCGTTGCCACGCAAATTCCCTGTGTGGTCCAGTGGGCAGAGATCACCAAAACAGCATTCGGGTAAACGGGAGTCTCACTTCTCACGTTTTCTGATTCCCTGCGCTTCAAATGACTTGAATTCGACGAAACAAAACGTTCGCCGAAATCGGCCCAATCGTTGGTGAACGCATTGTTTTCAATGGCATTCATTGGGCTTCCGTGACCGAAAAAGACGGTGGGTGACGCAGCAGGCATGAACCTTGTCTAGCATCTGCTCTATGAACTTCGGTAGGCAAAAAGCACTGATGGTGGAAGAAGCGAATGCGCTTCCGGGCAGAACCGACCAGTTCATGCCCATTCCTGAAAAACATTTTGTACTCGATGCGCCTTTGGTGGCGCCGTGGCCAAGTGGAACAGAAACAGCCGTGTTTGCTTTGGGATGTTTTTGGGGAGCGGAACGAGTGTTTTGGAAAATACCTGGCGTGTATTCCACTGCAGTGGGTTACGCCGGTGGTTACACACCCAACCCTGCCTATGAAGAAGTGTGCTCTGGTCTCACTGGGCACACAGAAGTGGTGTTGGTTGCTTATGCGCCCGCACAAATCACTTTCGAACAACTTCTGAAAGTGTTTTGGGAAGCACATGACCCCACGCAAGGGATGCGACAAGGCAACGATGTGGGTACGCAGTACCGCAGTGCGATTTACACAACGAATGCAGACCAACTCAAGAGCGCCGAGCAGAGTTGTGGCGTGTATGAAGAGCAGTTGAAGGCCGCGGGGTATGGCGCAATTACCACTGAAATTGCAACGGCAGAAACTTTTTATTACGCAGAGCCATATCACCAACAGTATTTAGCAAAGAACCCCAATGGTTATTGCGGTATTGGTGGAACGGGCGTGAGCTGCCCAATTGGACTTACTCTCTAAACACCAAATTTGTAGAGAGTTACCAACCGTTTTTGCGAATACTTTCTCCGTCGGCGTCTTGAGCTCTGCCTTGCCAACGCAGTGAACCCGGCGTTTTTGATAGATGCGCAATAAGCCCTTGCATGGGTGTTCCTTCAAGATGTTGAATCATCTCACGTGCTGCAAAATGAGGGTCTTGGTCAATGTCGGCCATGTCGTACACGGGGCCAATGGCGGCATCGGCCTCTTCAAAGACACGTAGTACTTCTTGTTGTGGGCGCGTTGCACACCACGTAATGAGAAGTTCGTTGAGTTCTTGACGATGCTCTACGCGCAAGTTAAACGAGGCAAAGCGTGGGTCGTTGGCAACGCCAAGAATGTCGAGCACGCGAGCAGCAACTGTGTCACTTGAAGCAGAGACGCCCACCCACTTGCCGTCTGAGCATTCAAAGGTGCCGCGTGGAACGGTGTAAGGAATTCCAGAACCTAAACGTTGTTGTTGTTCGCCAGTGAGTTGATACACGCTCAGCAGTGGGCCCATCATTTGGAAAATGGTTTCGAGCAAGTTGACATCAACAACTTGGCCAACACCTGAATGCAACGCAACCATGGTGGCGAACGCTGCAGCGAGGCCAGTGATTTCGTCGGTGAGAGCAATAGGTGGAAGAAGTGGTGCACGACCCTCTTCACCGCTAATGGCAGCAAGGCCACTCATCGATTCGGCAATAGAGGCAAACCCTGGACGTTGTGCATATGGGCCTGTTTGTCCAAAGCCAGTAACGCGCACAATAACGAGTTTCGGGTTGCGCGCAAGAAGCACATCGGGGCCAAGACCTAGGCGCTCCAAAATGCCTGGTCGAAAATTTTCCACCAACACATGTGCGTCGTCGAGTAGCGACAGCAAAAGTGCGGAGTCGGCTTCATCTTTCAGATCGAGTGCAATGGTGCGCTTATTGCGGTTCACCATTTTCCACCACAGCCCAGTGCCATCACGTGGGTCGCGCCACGCCATGTTGCGCAGTGAGTCGCCTGTGTCGGGGCGCTCTACTTTGATGACGTCGGCGCCGAAATCGGCAAGATAACGCGCACAATTTGGCCCGGCAAGAACCGTAGAAATATCAACGACGCGAATATCGCCTAATGGCAGTTGCGTCATATGTGAATGGCTTAGTACCAGGGGCGATCGCGACGTGCGGTGCCCGGACGTGCCCACCAGCGGCCACTGAACTTCCATGCACTATCGCGATTGCGCAGTGGAGACGAGACCATTCCACCTGTTGCGGTGTTGGCTTCAATGGCAGCAACAATTGCCGCGGTCTCTTCATCGGTTGGTGCCGGTGAAATGGAAAAAGATGAAGCGGTCATAATGCTTTTCTTACAGCGGCATGTTTCCGTGTTTGCGACGAGGAAGTTCGGCGCGCTTTGTTTGCAACATCTTCAAACCAGCAATGAGCTTAGTGCGTGTTTCTGCTGGGTCAATAACATCGTCGATGTACCCACGCTCTGCAGCGTTGTATGGGTTGGCATACTTTTCGGTGTAGTCGCTCACCAGTTCTGCACGGCGCGCTACTGGGTCTGCTGCTTGTTGCAATTCACGGCGGTACACAATTTCAACTGCACCTTGAGGGCCCATTACTGCAAGTTCTGCAGTTGGCCATGCATAAGCAAGGTCGGCGCCAATTGATTTTGAGTTCATGACCACATAAGCGCCACCGTAAGCCTTACGAGTAATCATTTGAATACGCGGCACGGTGGATTCGCAATATGCGTAGAGCAATTTTGCGCCGTGACGAATGATGCCGTCGTGTTCTTGGTTCACACCAGGAAGGAAGCCGGGAACATCAACAAAAGTGATGAGCGGAATGTTGAATGCATCACAGGTTCGTACGAAACGTGCTGCTTTTTCTGACGATTCAATGTCGAGAACACCTGCAAACTCTTGTGGCTGGTTGCCAACGATGCCAACTACTTGACCATCGAGACGTGAGAATCCACAAGTGATGTTCTTTGCCCAGAATGGGAAGTATTCGAAGTATTCGCCGTCGTCACATACTTCACGAATAACTTTTTTCATGTCGTATGGTTGGTTTGATGATGGAGGCAAAATGTCGCGCAACATGGGGCACAAACGATTGGGGTCGTCACTGCTCTCTAGTGCTGGCGGGTCTTCCAAGTTGTTTTGTGGAAGGAATGACAACAAGTAGCGCACATCATCGAGGCATGCTTTTTCATCGGTGGAAACAAAAGTGGCAACGCCGCTCTTTGAAGCGTGGCTCATTGCGCCCCCGAGTTGTTCAAGTGTTACATCTTCACCTGTAACAGTTTTTACAACGTCTGGACCAGTAATAAACATGTGGCTTGTTTCGCGCACCATGAAAATGAAGTCGGTCATTGCTGGTGAGTACACCGCGCCGCCGGCGCAAGGGCCAAGAATGACCGAGATTTGTGGAACAACACCTGACGACAAAACGTTGCGGTAGAAAATGCCGCCGTAGCTAGCAAGTGAAACAACACCTTCTTGAATACGAGCGCCTGCGCCATCGTTGAGGCCAACAACAGGGGCGCCAACCTTTAATGCAAGGTCCATGAGCTTGTGAATTTTTTCAGCGAACACTTCACCAAGTGCCCCACCGAAAACGGTGAAGTCTTGTGAGAACACAAATATTTTGCGACCTTCTACTGTTCCCCAACCGGTAATAACACCGTCGGTATACGGGCGCTCTTCTAAACCTGCAGCATGTGCGCGGTGGCGAGCAAGGAGGTCGAGTTCATGGAAACTGCCTGGGTCGAGGAAGTAGTCGATGCGCTCACGGGCAAGCATCTTTCCCTTTTCGTGCTGGCGCTCAACAGAGCGAGGAGAGCCGGCGTTGTAGGCGGCCTCTTTGCGCTCGCGGAGGTCTTCAATTTTGGCGGTCATCGGGTTGTCACTCACGCGTCAGACGCTAGTTGGCGAGGCGGTGGTTATCCCACCCCGTTGGCTTAACCGGCGGGGGCGAGCGGTGTGGTGGTGGTAGTAACCGTTGTCACAGCTGCAATGGAGGTCACGGTGGTGGTGGTGGCCGGGTCGCCAATGGTGAGGGTGGCTGCCAAGGGGGCAAGGTCTCCGGTGGTGCTGGTGCCGTTAATTTCAATGGTCCAGTCACCAGGGGCCTTGAGCGGGAATTCCCCGTTCGCCCCTAAAAGAGCCGCCCCACGGCGAGTGAGAGGTACCCGAATGAGATAGCCGTCGTAGCCATCGGCCTTCGGGGTCATGCGAATGGTGAACTCTTGAATGCGCTGGGGTTCAAAGAGCTCTATGAGCACCTGGTTTGGCCCCACGGTGGCGGGGCTGACCGAGAAACGCACGTGGAAACGGTCGTTGCGCAGGTCTTGTACGGAGGCGTACACCGGGCCACCACTGGTGGGTTTTGTGTCGAAATAAATAGGTGTGGTCGACATCATCCACGCCGTGAGACCAAGCACCACCACGCCGGCAGCGGCCTGTGAACCCACAGCACGGCGCAGGTGAGCTGCTGGGCGCATTTCAAGAGTGCTCGCCCGAGCAAGGCGAGATCCGATGAAGAACCGAGAGGTGAACATGGCGTAGGTCATGAAACCAACGGCTGCAATTTTGAGCAGCAAGATGCGACCATGCGCATTGGACAACAAGGCGAAGCCGTCGTAACGGTAAGTGCTGACGATGCCGGTAAAAACAACAACAACAATGGCTCGAGGCGCAAGTCGGCTGAACCCGCGTACCGCTTGTACGAGGTCGGAGTCGCCAGAACCAATGAGCACAACTCGCACTAAGAGAACTAGCCCACCAAACCACATGGAAACAGCGAGCATGTGCAGACCGGCGTTGATGTAACCGAGCACTTCAATGCGTCCACCAGAGCGATCGAGTCCGAAGACAAGGCACATGGCAACAAGTGAGGCAATGCTGAGTGTTTGTGTACCTGGGTCAAGAATGCGCTCGGGGTTCCAGGCAACAAACCCAACGGCTCCAACAAAAATGCAGCGCAGCAGAATTCCCCAGCCAGGAAGCGACTCAGTAAGTTCGCGCCAGGCGTTCGGACTCAATGATGCCGTCACGCCTTTGCCGGTGAGTTGAGCGGTGGTGAATACAAGAACGGCGAAAGTAACAAGGGCTGCAAAGATCCAGGTAACACGCAAAAACCGCTTGCATACTGGGTATTCCACACCTTCTGGCCAAGCAAAAAGTATGAGCGCGAACGAGCCGAACAAGGTTCCGATGAGAACATACGACAAGGTGCGAAAAAGCCCTAACGGTCCGCCCACTCGTGGCCACGACGATGTGCTTGCGGTTGATGCTGTGCCCGGAACAACCGTGATGGGAGTTTCGCCGCCAGGAATGCTTGACGTAGAGGTAGTGGGTAATGCAATGGCAGAGGTGAAGTTGTACGCGCCGCTACTGCCGTCGGGAAGCGCCCAACTCACTGTGCAGGTGCCGGCGGAAGGAACCTGGGTGAGTGGCGTGCTGACCGTTTTGATATCGGCGCCAAGTTGTGCCGCACCGAGGTTGACAATGTTCCCGTTACAAACGAGTGAAATACCCATTTGCTCGATGTCTTTCGGGTTAGTGAAAGCGTTGACAAAAACTAATTGCAACTGAGTGGGGGCAACTGACACCACTTCGCTGGGGGCGGGGTTAGATGATGACAAGGTGTTATCGCCAGCAGCATGGGAAATGCTTGGGAAAAAGAGGCTGGCACCGGTGGCGAGGAGGCCCCCCACAATGATGATCTTCCTCAAAAAACGGCCCATGATCTCTAGACGGTAGCCAATGGAAGGCCAAGGGCCATATCACCTACTCGGTAGGCTCAATGAAATGGCCGTTCAATCGCTCTATCGACGTTACCGGCCGCGGCGCTTTAGCGAGTTGCGCGGGCAAGACCATGTGGTGCGCGCCTTGCGCAATGCAGTCATCAACGAGCGCGAGGGTCAGGCCTATCTCTTTTCTGGTCCGCGTGGTACGGGCAAGACCTCTACTGCGCGCATCTTGGCAAAAGTGCTCAACTGCGAGACCCCCATTGAAGGCGAACCTTGCTGCACGTGCCCCTCTTGTATTGCCGTTGAAGCGGGCACTAGTTACGACGTCATTGAACTAGATGCTGCGAGCAACAACGGTGTCGACGACATTCGCGAGCTCATCGACCACGCGGCGCTTGGTAACCCAGGGAGGCATCGTGTTTTCATTCTCGACGAAGTTCACATGTTGTCTAAGGGCGCCGAAGCAGCATTGTTGAAAACATTGGAAGAACCACCAAGCCATGTGGTGTTTGTTTTAGCTACAACAGATCCGCAAAAAGTAAGTGAAACCATTCGCAGTCGCACACAACACTTGCAGTTTCATTTACTACCCATGCACGACCTTGAAGAACACATCAAATTTGTTATTGGCGATGCAGGTCTTTCAGTCACTCCAGAAGCAATTGCACAAGTGTTGGTGCAAGGTGGAGGAAGCGCGCGCGACACATTGTCGGCACTTGAACTTGTTGCCGCAAGCGGTGGGGAAGCCGATCACTCGGTCAACCTCGACGAATTCATTGAAGCAATTATTGAAAACGACCCTGCACGTGCACTAGCTGCAGTTGCGTATGCCGTGCAGCAAGGTCGCGACCCGCGTTCGCTATCTGAAGAACTCATTCGTTACTTGCGCGATGGGTTTCTTTCACAAATGGCTCCCGAACTTGTGCAACTTCCTGCAGAGCGCATTGACTACGTTGCACAGTGGGCGCAGCGCATGGGCAATGGCGCCATTGTGCGCTCCATGGAAGTTCTTGGAGACATGTTGGTAGAAATGCGCCGTGCACCCGATGCCCGGCTTTTGTTTGAAGTAGCAATGGTGCGTATTTCTCATGTTGAAGAATCTGGCGACTCATCGGCGTTGCTTGCGCGTATTGAACGCTTGGAAAAATTGGTGGAACGTGGTGCAGTTGCACCTACACAGGTACCAGCTACGCCACCACCTGTTGACCCCACAACGGGGCGAGCAAAACTTGGTGGAGCAGTTCGGCAAAGTACAGGCAACACCGGCCCCATTGCGCGACCGCAGGCACCGAGTGCGCCACCTGCAGTGAAGCCTGTTGGCACCGTTGGCGAAATGTGGCCAAGTGTTTTAGCTTCGCTGAAGCCTTTGGTGCGTGCGTTGTACAGCCCCTGTGTTGTTGGAGTGTCGTCAGTTGATGCAGTTACCTTGAATGCACCGAATGCTGTGCATAAAGAACGTTGTGCCGATCATCTTGCAGTTGTTGCTAGTGCGTACGAGTCGGCAATGGGCGTTGCAATAAACGTGACGCTCGGTGTGAGTGAGGGAACTACAAAAGACCCAACCGATCGGTTAGCTAAAGCACGTAAACCAGCGCCTGAAACTGATGAAGTTCCACACGACAATATTGACCCCAATGAATTGATTGATGCGCCACTTGTTCCCGTTGTGTCACCACTCGATCAAATTACAAAAGCATTTCCTGGCACGCGTGTGGTGAACGAAGGTAAAAATAAGTGAGTGCGTATACGCCGCCAGTTCAGTCACTCATAGATGAACTAGGTCGACTACCCGGTATTGGCCCAAAGTCGGCACAGCGCATTGCGTTTCATTTGCTGAAACTACCAAGTGAGGATGTGCATCGACTTGCACATTCCATTACTGATGCAAAAGAAAAAGCACGGTTCTGCGACATTTGCTTCAACATTGCAGAAAATACTTTGTGTCCTATTTGTGAAGACCAACGGCGCGATTCAACGGTGTTGTGTGTTGTAGAAGATTCGCGCGATGTGGTTGCCATTGAAAAGACTGGTGCCTTTCGTGGGCGTTATCACGTGTTGCAAGGTGCAATTCACCCGATGGAAGGTATTGGCCCCGAGCAGTTAAAAATTCGAGAACTGCTGAGCCGCCTTGGGCCAGAAAATGTGCAAGAAATTATTGTGTGTACAAACCCCACCGTTGAGGGTGACGTGACGGCAATGTATTTAGCGCGCACCATGAAAACTCTTGCAGTGAAAGTAACGCGTATTGCCAGTGGGCTTCCTGTTGGTGGCGACTTGGAATATGCAGACGAACTTACGCTTGGGCGTGCTATTGAAGGCCGCCAACTTTTACACGACTAAATTTTGCGCAATGGGTGACGGTTTGTAAATGGTGTGCTTGCCACTCAGTACGTAAGACAAAATGCATACAATGCAATACACCGGTAGTGCATTCCAGCCGAACAACTCAATGCCAATGACTATGCAGGCGAGAGGTGTATTCGACGCAGCAGCAAAAACCGCAATGAGGCCGAGAACTGCAAAGAGTGGAACTGAAGCGTGAGTCACGCGTGCAAACTGTGCGCCTGCGAGCGCGCCAATAATGAAAAGCGGAAATACTTCACCACCCACAAAGCCTGTTCCAAGTGCAATTACCGTAAAGATGAGTTTCCACAAACATGCAAGTGCTGCAACACCTGCAGCACCGGTGAGGGCGCTTTCTAAGAGAGTGATGGAAATACCGAGGTACACGCGAGTGCTGGAAAGCAAAACGAGAATCAAAATAATGAAGCCGCCAATGACGGGGCGTAGTGGTGGAAATATAATTAATCGGGCCATTGCATTTTTGATGCGGTGTTCAAGTTGGATATAAGCAATGGCGATGAGTGCAAATATGCACGATGCCACCAAGCAACGCCAAATGACCGACCAACCGAAGTGCAGATTTTCAATGTTGGGTGTGGCGAAGTGCTCCACCCCGCAAGCTTCCACTGTGAAAAAAGCAACTGTGCTTGCTACAAATGCTGGCAACACTGCAGATTTGTGCAGACTCGCATTGCGTTGAATTTCGAGACCAAAAAATGCTCCTGCTAAGGGAACACCAAAGAGCCCACCGAACCCTGCTGATACAGCAATGACCAAAAAGACACGACGGATGTTGTAACTCGTCGATGTTTTGCGTGCAACTGCATCGGTCACGCTGGCAATAATTTGCACAATGGCACCTTCACGACCCACCGATGCGCCAACAAGATGTGAGGTAACGCTTCCTGCCCAAATCATTGGCGCCATGCGGGCCGGAACTTCTGCCCCAGGAACATGAATGGCATCGAGTACCAAACTGGTGCCGCCGGTGATGGGGTTTCCCCACTTGTAATAAATGTAGCCAACTATTCCGCCAGCAATTGGCAAGAGAAATATGAGCCATTCACTATTGATGCGAGTGGTGGTTGCCCAATTGAGTGAACTAAGAAACGCAGCCGAGACCAAGCCACCTAGAGCGCCAATGACGACGGCAGCGAAAAGAAAGAGAAAGTGCTGTTTAGAGCGAGCGAACAATGAGCGCATCGCCTTGTCCGCCACCGCCGCAGAGCGATACGGCGCCAAGGCCACCACCACGGCGGCGTAGTTCGTGCAAAACAGTGAGCGCCAAGCGGTTTCCGCTCATGCCGATGGGGTGACCCAAAGCAATAGCGCCTCCGTTGACATTCACAATGCTGTCGCTGATACCGAGTTCTTTCATGGATGCAATACCCACTGCGGCAAATGCTTCGTTAATTTCAAACAAGTTAATGTCGGACACTTTGAGACCAGCACGACCCAGTGCTTTCAAGATGGCGTTGCTTGGTTGATGAAGTAGCGATGCATTGTCGGGCCCAGCAACCATTCCGTACGACACCACTTCTCCGAGTGGCTTCACGCCGCGTGCTTCTGCAGCTTTTTTGCTCATGACGACAACAGCACTTGCGCCATCGCTGAGTTGTGAAGCATTACCTGCAGTAATGGCACCATCTTTTTCAAATGCTGGCTTCAATGTTCCGAGCGAGTCCATTGTGGTGTTGCCACGCACGCCTTCATCGGCACTAATGACCACTGGGTCACCTTTGCGTTGCGGAATGGTGATGGGAACAATTTCGTCGGTAAATTTGCCGGCTGCAATTGCTGCTGCTGCGCGAACATTGCTTTGCACGGCGAACTGATCTTGCACATCGCGACCAATGCCGCCTGCCGTATAGCGCTCGGTGCCTAAGCCCATGAGGCAAGCATCGAATGCACACCACAAACCGTCTTTAATAATGGCATCGGCGAGTTCGGTGTTGCCGTAGCGAAAACCGCTGCGAGCACCAGAGGCAATGTAAGGAGCATTGGTCATGCTTTCCATTCCGCCAGCAATAACGATGTCGGCTTCTCCTGCCGTAATCATTTGGTCGGCGAGGTAAATGGTATTCAGACCCGACAAACAGACTTTGTTGATGTTGACTGAAGGAACGCTCATAGGAATTCCGGCGTTCACTGCTGCTTGGCGCGAAGGAACTTGACCTTGCCCGGCCATGAGGACCTGGCCCATAAGAACGTGTTCAACTTCTTCGGGTTTTACACCGGCTCGAGCGAGTGCTTCAGCAATGGCGAAGCCTCCGAGTTCGGCTGCAGAGAAGCCCGCGAGTGCACCGCTGAGCTTTCCGATAGGGGTACGTGCTCCGGCGACAATGTATGAACCTGACATGTTGTAAAGGCTACCCATTTTGCTGGATGTTGGCGTGGTGAAGCCGTGACTCCTCAGTAACCTCGCATCGTGGAAGATATTAGAAAAGCCATTTTGTCGGGGGCCGATGCCGCAGCAATTGCCGCCCTGCCCATCCCTGCAACGTATCGGGGGGCTCATGTGCGCCTCGCCGATGTCGAGATGTTCGCCGGGCTTGAATCTCATGAGAAAGACCCTCGCAAGAGCATTCATTTAGGTGAGGTGCCCACACCAGAGCTCGCACCCGATGAGGTGTATGTCGCTGTCATGGCCTCTTCCATCAACTTCAACACCGTATGGACCAGCATTTTTGAACCCATCCATACTTTTGGGCCCATGCAACGCTTGGGTCGCGAAAGTGAATTGGCCAAACGTCACGATCGTGACTATCAAGTGATTGGTAGCGATGCATCGGGTGTTGTGTTGAAGGTGGGCGCTGCTGTGCGTACATGGAAACCTGGCGACAAAGTCACTGTGCATTGCAACCACGTAGACGACCAAGATCAAAGTGCGCACAATGACTCGATGATGGCAAGCAACCAACGCATCTGGGGTTATGAAACAAACTTTGGTGGGCTCGCCGACATGGCAGTGGTGAAAGCAAACCAACTTATGCCAAAGCCTGCGCATCTTTCATGGGAAGAAGCAGCAGTGAACGCACTGTGTAACAGCACGAGCTACCGCATGTTGGTATCGCAAAATGGTGCACGCATGAAACAAGGTGATGTTGTTCTTATTTGGGGTGCAACAGGTGGCATCGGTGCGTATGCCGTTCAGTATGTATTGAACGGTGGTGGCATTCCTGTTGGTGTCGTCAGTTCGCCAGATAAGGCACAGATTTTGCGTGAAATGGGTTGCGAAGCAGTCATCGATCGCAAAGCTGCCAACTACAAGTTCTTCAATGAAGATGGCTCGCACAATGAAAAAGAGTGGCGCCGCTTGGGTAGCGATATTCGTGCGCTTGTTGGCGAAGACCCCGACATCGTGTTTGAACATCCGGGGCGTTCCACTTTTGGTGCGTCAATGTATGTCGTCAAGCGTGGCGGCACGGTTGTGACCTGTGCAGCTACCAGCGGGTTCATGCTCGAGTTCGACAATCGCCATTTTTGGATGCGCCTGAAGAAACTCGTTGGCAGCCATTTTGCGAATTATCGCGAAGCGTGGGAGGCCAACCGGCTCATTAGCAAAGGGATGATACACCCTGTGATGTCGCAGGTATTTTCCCTCGACAACGTTGGAGAAGCTGCTTACCAGGTGCATCACAACATGCACGAAGGCAAGATAGGCATCTTGTGCTTGGCCCCTGAAGAGGGCTTAGGCATTGACGACCCCGAACTGCGCGCCAAAGTGGGCGAAGAAAATATCAACCGATTCCGCCGCACAGGCGTGTGACGTGACACGATAGAGACATGCTGTTAACTGAAATTGACCACGTAGCAATTGCTGTCAAAGACCTTGAAGCTGCCATCGACTATTACCGCCGTGCATTTGGTGCCGAGGTAGAACATCGCGAAATAGTGGAAAGCGATGGAGTAGAAGAAGCACTGTTGAAAGTTGCAGAAAGCTATGTGCAATTGATCACGCCAACAAATGAAAATTCACCTGTTGCAAAATCAATTGAAAAGCGTGGTGAAGGCTTACATCACATTGGTTATCGCGTCGAGAATTGCGCTGTTGCATTGCAAGCAATGATTGATGCAGGAGCAATTGCACTCGACAAAGCACCACGGCCTGGTAGCCGCGGCACCACGGTTGCTTTCATTCATCCGAAGAGCAGCTTTGGCACACTCATTGAATTAGTGCAGGAATAAGACCACGGTTCTTTTCGCAGCTTTGTTCGGCCTCATTGGTGGCGCTTGGGTAGTACTCACTGCACAGCGCAATATTGCTCGTATCCAGCACTCTTCATTTCACTTTGGAATAGCTGAGCGCTGTGCAATTGTTTTTTGCACCATTGACATCGCAATGTTGCTCGCAAAGTCGGCCGACCGTTGGTTCGCAACCATTGGTCTCGTCGTCATTGGCTGTGGTCTCATTGCAATTGGCGTCATCGATGCATTCACCCACCGTGTACCGCGATACATCAACGGTCTTGCCGTCACACTAGGAGTTCCACTCTTAGTTCTCGATGCAATTATTCATTGGGATCTCGGCAATATTCTGCGCGCAGGCGTTGGTGCTGTGGCGCTCTTTGCATTTTTCGTTGGTTTGAAATCAATTGCTCAAGGAAGTTTTGGCAAAGGTGACGTGCTTTTAGCTCCTCTTGTTGGGTTTGCACTTGCACACAACAGTTGGGGAGCACTACTTGGTGGCGTGGTGGGCATCTTCCTCATTGGTGGAGTAGTAAGCGCAGCTTTATTGTTCATGGGTCGCGTATCTCGCAAGAGCCGAATCGCCTTTGGTCCGTACATTGTTGTCGGAACTTTGCTCGCTCTCGTCATCTAGAAAATCCTGCCTCGTTTATCTTCTAGGATGCATGCATGAGCGAAATTGAAGACCGACTCGCCGTCGGCGACGTCATCATCCGTTATGCCGATTCCATTGACCAACTCGACTACGACCGGTATTGCACCTGTTTTACCGACGACGTTGTGGTGACGGGCTTTGGAGCCGAACCCATTGTTGGCTTAAGCGCGTATCGCCCTTGGGTAACAGCAGCACGCAACAAATATGGCCGCACACAACATCTCATTGGCAATATTCAAGTAACCGTCAATGGAGACACCGCAACGTTGCGCAGTTATGTACAAGCAACCCACGAGTTGCCCGCCGACCCAGACCACCTCATTATTTTGTGGGCTGCATACAACGACAAGTTGGTGCGCACCAGCGAAGGTTGGAAAATTACGCATCATGAACTGGAGCGACTCGTCAATGTGAAGCGTGTTTCTGCGGCATCACTATAAATTCTAAGAAAGTATAAAGTCACGTGAAAGTTCATCTTGTAGACGGAACCTACGAGTTGTATCGCCAGCACTATGGCCAGGCAACGAAACACGCAACACCGCCACCCTTTGCAGCCACTATTGGAGTTCTTTCGTCAACACTTCAACTTGTTGCCGATGGTGCAACACATATTGGTGTTGCCTCCGATCATGTTATAGAAAGCTTTCGTAACGATCTATATGAGGGATACAAAACAAGCGAGGGCATGGAGCCCGTCATACTGCATCAAATTCCTCTAGTGGAAGACGCATTGCGAGCCATGGGTGTTGTGGTGTGGGCCATGGAAGAATTTGAAGCCGATGATGCACTGGGTTCTGCAGCGCGTGTTGCGGCAAATGACAAACGCGTTCAACAAGTAGTCATGCTGACTCCCGACAAAGATCTAGGGCAGTGTGTAGAAGGCAAACGTGTGGTGCAATTCGACAGACGCAACAATGTCATTATTGACGATGCTGCAGTGCGTGAAAAATTTGGTGTGGGGCCAGCGTCTATTGCCGACTACCTGGCTTTAGTGGGCGATACATCAGATGGCTTCCCCGGTCTTGCGGGTTGGGGAGCAAAAAGTGCAGCAACAGTGCTGGCAAAATTTGAACACATAGAGGCAATTCCCGATGATGAAACAACATGGGATGTTGCAGTACGCGGAGCAGCAAAGCTTGGGCTTACGTTGCGTGAGAATCGCGAACTTGCCGCGCTGTTCAAAAAAATCGCCACGGTGGTGACCACGGTGAATGTAGGAGAAGTAGACGACTGGCAATGGCATGGCCCCACCGCAGAATTTTCTGCACTGTGTGATGAATTGGGGAGTCCACAACTCGCGAAACGAGCAGCAACGTTGGCTCAGTCGCGTTAACAACGACTGAGGCACCGGCCAGGCGATCTGCGGCACACGCCTTGTCCCGATGGAGGCTGCTGCCTTCCGGCCCTGACCTGGTTTGCGGGCAGACGTTGCACAGGACCCGACCGGCACCTCACTCGCTGCTGAAGTCAGGCTATCGCTCGCTAGCCTCACGTCCGCTAGTGAATTTTAGGAAGGGTGCGAGAGCGGCCGAATCGGCACGCTTGGAAAGCGTGTGAAGTGAAAGCTTCCGTGGGTTCGAATCCCACCCCTTCCGCCATGACAGACATGTCGAACATCCATCTTGAAGCGATGCAAGCGGCTCTTGATGAAGCGCGCCTTGCTTTCGCACATGGCGACGTGCCGGTGGGTGCTGTGGTGCTTCACAACGGCGAAGTGATCGCCCGCCGCCACAACGAACGTGAACTGACCAACGATCCAACCGCACATGCCGAAGTATTGGCATTGCGCGATGCAAGCCAAAAGCTTGGTAGCTGGCGTTTAGATGAGTGCACTCTTGTCGTCACTCTTGAACCATGTGTCATGTGTGCGGGTGCCGCGCAATCTTCTCGCATTGGCCGACTTGTCTATGGAGCTGCCAACTTTGAAGCAGGCGCAACAGCCAGTTTGTACAACGTGATGAGTGATCCTCGCCTTGGTCATAATCCGCCTGTAGAACACGGGCTGCTTGCCGAAGAGTCAGCAGCACTGTTGAAAGAGTTCTTCGCCTCTAAACGTTCGTAGTACCGATAACCTTTGAAACGGAAGGGTGCCAGAGCGGACGAATGGAACGGTCTCGAACACCGTCGTGGTGTCACAGCCACCGTGGGTTCAAATCCCACCTCTTCCGCCACGAGAAGTGGTTCTCGGCGCGGTGTGTCCCGATTTGCGTGACATACCGCGCCGAGAACACTCAAGGGTTATGAGCAGGTCGACTCGTTCTTCGGGGCCTTCAGCGTGACGAGGTAGTCGTCTACCAAAGCGTTCACACATTTTCCTGTTCCGTACCCGGTGTGTTGATTACCGGTGACCACGATGAGGCGGCCATCGCTCAAGGCAGAGGCCATTTTGCGCGACGATACAAGTGGAGTTGCAGCATCACCAGTAGTGCCCACCACCACAATAGGAACGTTTCCTGCGTTGGCTACTTCTACTTGAGGTACTGAAGGAACAGGCCACAGCGCACAGTTGTAACCCGCAGAAAAATAGTTGCCAAGGCGAGGTGCTGCTGCGGTGAACTGTGGAAGATAGGAGTCAATTTCTTCCACTGTGGTTGCGCTTTGGTCATCAACACAAGAAATTGCGGTGAAGGCTTCCAACAAGTTGTCGTATGTGCCATCGCTACGACGTTGGTAGTAGTCGTCGTACAGCGCAAGCAACCCAGTGGCATCGGGAACTTTAGGGTCGGTTGCATCGGCGAGTGCTTCAGCAAACGTTGGCCACAATGAATCGGAATACATTGCGTCAACTGCGGCCGTATATGCAATGCCTTCGTTGACCAGTGTGCGTTTTGAGCTAACAAATAGTGGGTCGCGCTCGAGGCGCACCATGAGTTTGTCGAATATCTCTTCAGGTTTCCCCTTGTTATAAATAGGGCATGTTTCACGCGACGCACAATCGGCAAAAAAAGCATTGAGTTGACCTTCAAAGCCAGCGGCCTGGTCGAGCCCGCCTTGTAAAAACGATGCATTCGGGTCGGCGGCGCCATCGAAAACTGCAGCACGTACGGTATCGGGGAACAGGTTGACCCAGTGTGCACCAAGTTCGCTCCCATAGGAAAAACCGAAAAATGAAATTGTTTTTTCACCGAGTGCTCGACGAATCATGTCAATGTCTCGAGCGGTTGAAATGGTGGAAATGTAGGGCAAAATGTCTCCACTGTTTTTTTGACATTCAGCATTGAAGCGCCGTGCGTCGTCGACGAGCGCAAGCTTCTCTTCGGGAGTATTCGGCGTGACGTCGGAAGCAAAATAGGAATCGTATTCAGAGACACAGTCAACAAAGGGTGTGGAAGAGCCTGTTCCTCGAGGGTCAAAAGCGACGATGTCGAAATGGTTGAGGATGGTTTGTGAGAAATAAAAGCCCGCGTCGGGCGCCATTGAGGCGCTTTCTGCACCGGGTCCACCGCGGTTCACAATGAGTGAGCCAATGCGTTTTTTTGCATCTTCAGCGCTGTGTACTTTCAGACTCAAAGTAAATGTGCCAACGGCGGGGTCTTCGTAGCTGTACGGAACCTTGACGACTCCGCACTTAATGCCCTTCGGCTCACTTGGGGAACATTTGTCCCACACGATGGGGCTAAGCGGCAGAGGAAGCGTCGTAGCGGGGGCAACCGTCGAGGGGGTGGTGGTTTTCACCACGGTGTCGTCGACGACGAGATTGAGGGTTTCGACAGTGGTGGCAGATGAGGACCCACAGGCAGAAGCGAGTAGGGCGCCCGCAAGAAGAAATGGGGCGATGAAGCAACGACGCATATGTTCGTAGGCTACGACCTCTAGCCTGATCTACGTGCGCATGAACCCTCACATGATGTTGCCAGGCGACCCCGGTGCGGTTTCTGGAACCAAAATCGAACGGCAAGCGCTGCGACGGGCGTGGGTTTTTGCCAGGCCGTACAAGTGGGCCATTGTCGGCTTTTTGACGTCGATTCTTGTGTCGGCGCTCATGGCGCTTGCCCCACCGCTGCTTTTTCGTGCAATTCTCGACCATTCCATTCCTCAGAGGAACAAAGGGCAGATCACCATCTTGGCGGCCTTTCTTGTGGCTGCGGCGTTGTCAGATGCAGTGTTGGCTATTTTGCAACGCTGGTATTCCTCACGTATTGGTGAAGGTCTTATTTACGACCTGCGCGTCGCATTGTTCGACAAAGTGCAGCAAATGCCCATCGCATTTTTTACGCGCACACAAACGGGCTCGCTCATTAGCCGGCTGAACAACGACGTTGTTGGGGCGCAAACCGCGGTCACCAGCACGTTGGGCAGTGTGGTGTCGAATGTCGTTGTTCTCGTTACTACTTTGGCTGCGATGCTTGCTCTCGAATGGCGACTCACACTTTTGTCGCTTGTTGTTTTACCAGTCTTTATTATTCCGGCGAAAAGAGTGGGAGCAAAACTTCAAACTATTGCGCGTGAACAAATGGGCTTGAACGCTGAAATGAATACGCAAATGACAGAGCGTTTCAATGTGTCGGGTGCGTTACTAGTGAAACTCTTCGGTCGACACAATGAAGAAGTTGGTGCGTTTTCGAGGCGAGCAGTACGAGTACGAGATATTGGTATTCGTTCTGCTTTGTATGGGCGTATCTTTTTCGTGGCACTCGGTCTTGTAGGCGCGGTTGGTGCAGCAGCGATTTACGGCGTTGGTGCGCATTTGGTAGTTGATGGCGGCATTACCGCAGGAACTCTTGTAGCAATGGCCGCATTTGTTCAACGCATTTACCAACCACTCACTGGTTTGACAAATGCTCGTATTGAAGTGATGACAGCATTCGTCAGCTTTGAACGAGTTTTTGAAGTGCTTGATGCTCCTGTTTCTATTCAAGATGCGCCTGGTGCAGTTGATCTTGTTAATGCCCGTGGTGAGCTTGAATTACGTAACGTCACCTTCCGCTACCCACCTGGTCGTTCCGTTTCTATTGCCTCGTTAGAAGCGGCGGGTGCAATGCAAGGTGTTGATCCCGATGTTGATGTTTTGCAAAACATCAGCCTGCATGTGCAGCCTGGCGAAACTATTGCACTCGTTGGTGTGAGTGGTGCCGGAAAAAGCACGCTCGCTTCGCTCATACCGCGTTTGTACGACGCAACAGCCGGGTCCATTCTTATCGACGGACAAGATGTTAAAAATCTCACGCAACGCTCGGTGCAAAATGCAATTGGAGTGGTGTCTCAAGACCCGCATCTCTTCCATGAAAGCATTGGTGCAAACTTGCGCTATGCAAAACCCGATGCAACTGATGATGAACTTCGCGCAGCATGCGAAGGCGCGCAAATATTTGACACTATTTCTGCACTTCCCGAAGGGTTTAATACTTTGGTGGGAGAACGCGGTTACCGCATGTCGGGTGGAGAGAAGCAGCGTCTTGCCATTGCGCGGTTGCTCTTAAAAGACCCGGCCATCATGATTCTTGATGAAGCAACAAGCCACCTTGACAACGAAAACGAAGCTGCAGTGCAAGTGGCACTAGAGGAAGCGCTTCGCGGGCGCACTGCACTAGTTATTGCACACCGTTTGTCTACAGTTCGTCATGCCGACCGCATCGTGGTGCTTGATGCTGGTCATTTGGTAGAACAAGGAACGCACGAGGAATTAATGGAACGCAACGGTCTCTATGCAGCACAAGTGCACGCGGGTGAGTTAGGTCAATGAGCGACGAACTCGACCTTGGAACAACTACTGAAGCATTTGGTGTGCGGCAATTCATTGGCAAGGTGAACAACGCCATGAAGAGCACCTTCACACCGGGCATTTGGGTTCATGGTGAAATTGAGTCGTGGTCGAACCGTACTCAGCATGCATATTTTCAACTTGTTGAACGTGACGACAAGGGAACAGCAACTATTCATGTTTCCCTGTTTGCAAATAACCTTCGTCGCTTACAACCACTGCTACGCCAGCATCGTCTCACCTTGCAAGATGGTGTGAAAGTAAAAGTATTCGGAGTTCCCGATGTCTATGACGGCAGCGGAAAATTCAGTTTAAAAATTTCTGACATTGACCTTCGTTTTACCCTCGGAGACCTTGCCGCTGCGCGTGATGAAATTGTGAAGCGCCTCATTGCTGGTGGCCTCTACGATGAAAACCGGGAGCGTGAATTGCCTGCGGCCCCTTTGCGCTTGGGCATTATTACCAGCGTTGGTTCAGCTGCTTGGCACGATGCAATGCACGAATTAGAAGAATCGGGCATTGGTTTTGATATCAAAGTTGCCAACGTGCGCGTGCAAGGCGATGAAGCTATTCCCATGATTGTTGAAGCTATTTGGGCTCTCGGTTCCCGCGACGATCTCGATGTTATTTTGCTCATGCGCGGCGGAGGGTCTCGCACCGATTTGGCGTGTTTTGATGCGGAAGAAATTGCTGTTGCCATTGCGCAGTGTGGGCTGCCTGTATTTACAGGTATCGGTCACGAAATTGACCACAGCATTGCCGACGAAGTTGCTTATGCCGCATATAAAACTCCCACGGCATGCGCTTCAGCCATATGTGAACTAGTGAACGAATTCGTTGAAGAAACTGAAGACGTGTGGGGCGGCATTGCTGCTATTGCCCAACAACAATTGGCATTGGCCGAGAGTCGTTTGAATGAGCGGGGCAACGCCATTCGTACAAAAGCAATTACTGCAGTAGAACGTGCCCATACCCATGTGGCACTCAGTGCGAATCGGCTCACCACGTGGCCTCTCTCGTTGTTAGCTACGGGTGAGTCTCAAATTGATTATTTGGAAGAGCGTGTACGGCTTCTTGACCCGGTCAATACCATGGCTCGCGGGTGGAGCATTACGCGTACGACAGCCGGCGTTACATTGCGTAAAGCAGGCGATGCAGTTTCGGGTGACGACATTGTCACCACTTTTTCCGATGGCACCGTTGTGAGTACGGTGAAATAAGTAGCAAGGGGAATCACTATGGCAAAGAAAACACAAGAAGGCGATTTAGGTGTTGATGAGTTGACCTACAGCGAGGCACTTGCTGAACTCGAAACCATCTTGAAGAGTTTGGAATCTGATTCGGTTGATGTCGACGCACTTGCTACGAAAGTACAACGGGCAGCTGCACTCATTTCTTTGTGTCGGGGCAAAATTAGTGCGGCACGTCTGCATGTAGAACAAGTTGTTGGAGAAATCGATGCCACTTCCTGATGGGTTGCCATCATCGCAACCTGGTGCTCCAGCGTTTCTTGTTGAGCTCGCTGCTCGGGTAGAAAACTATTTAGCCACACTCTTGGCGGCCGAGGAAGCGCGTTGGGTTGAAGTAAACCCCACTCTTGCTGTTCCTTTCAGCGAAATGAGAGGGCTAGTACTTGCTGGTGGTAAGCGATTGCGACCGGCATTTTGTTATTGGGGAAGTATTGCAACAGGAGCCGACCCAAGCGATGAACGCATTGTGCGCACCGGTGCAGCATTGGAACTCTTGCACGCTTTCGCACTTTTCCACGACGACATCATGGATGGTTCATTAACGCGCCGAGGAGTACAAACAACTCACGTACGCCACAGCGCTTTGCACAAAGAGCAGTCGCTCGATGGCGATGCCACTCGGTATGGCGATGGTGTCGCACTTCTTGTTGGAGACCTCACCTATGTATATGCCGACGACCTCATGGCCGATACTTCTCGCGAAGCGCGTGCCATGTGGAGCGAGTTGCGACTTGAACTCAACATCGGACAATTTCTTGACATTGTTGGATCTGCTCGTCGTGAGCGCAGGCAAGCCGAAGCTGAACAAATATGCCGCTACAAGAGTGGCAAGTACACCATTGAACGGCCACTGCAATTAGGTGCTCTTGTTACCTCTGCCCCCTTGCCGGCTGGAGTTTTAGAACAACTCTCGGCAATTGGGCTTCCCCTTGGTGATGCTTTCCAAATGCGCGATGACATTTTGGGAGTCTTTGGTGAATCGTCGGTCACTGGAAAACCTACCGGGGACGACCTACGTGAAGGCAAACCCACGCCACTGTTGGCTCTCACCACCGAGCTGGCAACACCTGCGCAGGTAGATGTGTTGAACAAAGTGGGGCGCCCTGGCATATCGGCAAGCGACATTGCCGCAATTCAAGAAGTCATTCAACAAACTGGTGCATTGCAAACTATGGAAGATCGCATCACTCAACTCACTGCCGAGTCGGTCAGTCACTTGTCGGGGCTCTCACTGGGAAATGAAGCCATTGAGCAATTCAAAGCGCTAGCGCACTTGGTGTCATGGCGTAGCCTCTAGCAATGATCATCCACGGCCGACTTCAGTGGGGCCTTGCAATTGGGACGCTGGCGTTTTCATTGGCGGCGGTGATGGCGTCGCTCTTAGGTGGTGGAGATGGTAGTCCTGCGGCAACCACCACCACCACGAGTTCGGTTGCAGCAACGACAACTACCACTATTGCCGTTCCGCTCAAGCACGTGGTAAAAAGCGGTGAATCGCTCTTCAGTATTGCCCAGTTGTACTCGGCTAAAATGGAAGCAATTATTGAATTGAACAACATAGATAACCCCGACAAGATTTCAGCTGGCGATGAAATCCTTTTACCACAAGGTTCAATCGCTCGAGTAGCACCTGTCACAAGTACTTCGGCAACTAGCACCGCTCTAGTCACCACGAGCACCTCTTAACGCTTTACACTTTCGTTATGGCAACAACATTTTGGCCAACACAAGAACATTGGTCGGTACAGATTCCTTTGCAGAGTTCACACTACCGTGTGCCATCGCTAGCGCAAGATGGCGTTGTCATTCTTCAGTCCGCAAATTTTTCTGTGCCGAGTGCTGAATGGGAATCTCTTGAATATTTAGATTGGAAGAGCGGTGGTGACACCAACTTTGCACCACTTGCCTCTGCCGATGGTGAACTCGATTGCAGAGGGTTTTGGGATAAAGGCCGGCCCGACAAAGGCGCTATTTTCACAAGCAACGCAGCAAAAGCACCCACATTATGCGACTACGTCACAGGTGTTGGTGCAAATTTTGGGCGCGTGCGCATTATTAAATTAGAGCCACAAGATCACGAAACTGCATTGCGCTCTATTCACCGCGACGACAACAATCGCATGAACCCAGAAAATGAAGGTTGGGTTGTGCGCAGTTGGTTTGAACTCACTGACAGCCCCAACAGTTACATGTTGCTCATGGACAACGATGCCGATGGGTTACCCGATCGTTCCACTGAACGACGAGTACCTTTGTCGCAAGGTACTCGTTTTGTCGTAGACACTCAAAGGCTTTGGCACGTAGTGGTGCACAATGCCAGTACACCGCGTTATGCACTCATCACGAGTTTTGAAAGCAGCCCTCATTTCGAAAACTGGATTACTCGCGAAAGCGCATGAACTTACGAACGTCGTTCGGCAACGAGATGTGCAATCTCATTCATAATGCGTGAGATGTCGAAATCTTTTGGTGTGTAGACCGCAGCAATTCCTTGACGCTTTAAGTTGTCGCGGTCGGCTTCCGGAATGATTCCACCCAAAATAACGGGAATGTCGAGGCCCTCTTTTTTCATGAGCTCCAAAATGTCACTGACGAGTGAAAGATGTGAACCAGAAAGAATGGACAGGCCAATGACATCGGGGTCTTCATCGCGAGCACTTGCCACAATTTGTGCTGGTGTCAGACGAATGCCGCTGTACACCACTTCCATTCCGGCATCGCGCGCTGCAACGGCAATTTGTTCTGCACCATTGGAGTGACCATCGAGCCCGGGTTTTGCAACAAGGAACTTTGGTGGGCCGCCAGGAATAGATTTCACAAATGCTGCAACGCCGGCAAGTTCGTGTGTACGACGCCCGAGAGCGGCTGCAACTCCGGTGGGAGCACGGTATTCACCGAAGATGTCGCGTAGCGCGGTGCCCCATTCACCAGTGGTGCCACCGGCTTTGGCAAGAGCAATTGACGGAGGCACGATGTTGTCGCCTTCCACCGCCACACGTCGCAGTTCTGCCAAAGCTTTTTCCACATCGCCGTTATTGCGGGCGGTTCGCCAAGCGTTGGTGTCGTTAATGGTTTCGGCCTCAACTGCGGGGTTGACGGTCAAAATATTTCCATCGCCACCAAGCGGTGAGTCGGCGCTTTCAGTGAAGGCATTCATGCCCACCACAATTTGGTCGCCCGTTTCAATGCGACGGGTGCGGTCGGCCATGGAAGACACAAGGCGACCTTTGAGGTCTTCAATTGCTTCGAAGGCTCCGCCTAGTTCGAGTATCTCTTGTAGCTCAACCCATGCAGCATCGCGAATTTCGTCGGTGCGCTGTTCGACAACATGGGAGCCATCAAAAATATCTGCATACTCCAACAAGTCGGTTTCAAAGGCAAGCACTTGCTGCATCCGTAACGACCATTGCTGGTCCCATGGGCGAGGAAGGCCAAGAGCTTCGTTCCAAGCAGGAAGTTGCACAGAACGCGCACGTGCTTTTTTCGACAAGGTGACTGCAAGCATTTCTAAAACAATGCGCTGCACATTGTTTTCGGGCTGTGCTTCGGTCAGACCAAGTGAGTTCACTTGTACGCCATAACGGAAACGACGTGCTTTTTCATCGGTGATGTTGTAACGCTCACGACCGATGCGATCCCATAACTCGGTAAATGCTCGCAACTTGCACATTTCTTCAATGAAGCGAATGCCTGCGTTCACGAAAAAAGATATTGACCCGAAAACCTGTGGAAACTGTTCGTCGCTTACTTGCCCACTTGCTTTCACGGCATCAAGAATGTCAATTGCGGTTGCTAATGAAAAAGCAACTTCTTGAACGGGAGTAGCACCTGCTTCTTGCAAGTGGTAACTACAAACGTTCATAGGGTTCCATTTAGGAGCATTGTGAGCACACCATGCAACCATGTCGACAATGAGTCGCTTCGAAGCATCTGGCGGGAAGATGTATGTGCCGCGCGACAAGTATTCTTTCACGATGTCATTTTGAGTTGTTCCACGTAATGCAGTGGAAGGCGTTCCTTGCTCTTCTGCATTTGCCACGTATAACGCAAGTAGCCATGCGGCTGTTGCGTTAATGGTCATTGAAGTATTCATTTGGCCAGGCGGAATATCTGTCAACAACGTGCGCATGTGGCCGAGGTGGGCAACTGGAACGCCGACTTTTCCTACTTCCCCGCGAGCAAGAATATGGTCGGGGTCGTAGCCGGTCTGTGTAGGAAGGTCGAAGGCAATAGAGAGGCCAGTTTGGCCTTTCGACAAGTTGGTGCGGTATAACTCATTTGAAGCAGCTGCGGTGGAGTGCCCTGAATAGGTGCGCATCAACCATGGCTCTTCGCGGCGGCGGGGTGCATTTTCAGACATAGAGACAGTCTCTACGATACGGGCTATTGGCCGCTAATAGCCTCTGATAACTGCCTCAAATACTGGTCTCGCGGTACTTCGATGACCCCTAGCGAGGCCAAATGGGGGGTACTCCATTGAACATCGAGCAACGACATATCGAGGCTGCGCATGTGTTCTACCAAATGCATGAGCGCAACTTTGCTTGCATCGCGTTGTAGATGGAACATTGATTCACCGGCAAATAATCCGCCAATGCGAACGCCGTACAGGCCACCAACTAGGTGCCCGTCTTCGTTGTACGTTTCCACTGAGTGTGCCCATCCCAATTCGTGTAAGCGCTCATATGCGGCAATGAAAGGGCGGGTAATCCATGCACCTTCGCGCATTGGTGAAGCACATGCAGCCATCACTGCAGAAAAGTTGGTATTCGTGCGCATTGTGTATTTCTTTGCGCTTTGTTTCATGGAACGACTTACTTGCAAGTTTGGCAAGGGAAGAATTCCCCGAGGGTTTGGAGACCACCAACCCAGGTGTTTGCTACTGCGGCCAATGCCCATGGGAAACATTCCATGTGAGTAGGCGTAGATGAGTGTGGATGGTTCGAGATCGGCACCACCACCCACGAGGTCATCGTCGGGCCACTTTGCAGCAGGGGCGAATGCCCAGTGACATTCGCTTACTGCTTGAGGTGTTGTTTCAAATAACACAACACAGGTTTAGTACGAATAGAACCCATTTTTTGTCTTTCGCCCAAGTTTGCCTTCAGAAACAAGTTGGCGCAGTAACGGAGCAGGTTCATCTGCATCGTTCGGCGAGCTTTTGTGCAGTGTTTCAAGGATTGATAGTGAAGTATCGAGCCCCACCAAATCGAGCAGTGCAAACGGCCCCATAGGGAAATTGCATCCGCCTTTCATTGCGGTGTCAATATCGCTCATGGTGGCTGTTCCGCGTTCGTACATTTTGATGGCGTTATTGAGATATGGAAACAAGAGAGCATTCACAATGAACCCCGCATCATCACGCACGTGCACCGGAGTTTTGCCACAGGACTCAGTAAGGGCAACAGCGAATTGGATGGTGTCATCTGACGAAGTAATGGGTCGAACAATTTCTACCAGAGACATTGTTGTGGCTGGATTAAAAAAATGAATACCACACACTTTGTCGGGGCGTTGTGTCGCACGTGCTAATTCAATGATGGGCAGCGTGCTGGTGTTACTTGCCAAAATGGTTGCGGGGGGTAATAGCGAGTCGAGCTCGGTAAACAAAGTAATTTTTGTTTCAAAATCTTCAACTATAGATTCAATAACAACGTCACATTTTTGGAGATCGTTCAGATGAGTGGTTGTTGTACACAGCGCCAGAATGTCAATTTTTCGTTGTGCTTCAAGTCGACCGCGCTGTACTTGTTTTTCCAAACTGGCGGTGAGCGCACGCATAACGCCGCTGGCAGCTTCAGCTGAGCGCGAACGCAACACCACGGTGTGCCCGGAAGATGCAAAGACCTCAGCAATACCGGCGCCCATGATGCCGCTGCCCACAATGCCGATGGTCTGGGGGGAAAGGAGACCCGATTCGCCAGGTGACGAATGGGGGTGATTTGGGAAAAGATTTGGCGAAGTCACACTGAGAGCATAGTTACCAGCCAGTAACCGTGCCACATCCTGATTACGGTTTGGGCGTGACCGATTCCACTCCTGCATCTAGCCCAGTTTCCACCGACGACGCATGGGCGCTTGCCACGCATTCTCACCGCCTCATTGGCATGGAAACATCTCATAACTTTCGCGACCTTGGCGGCTACCCGACGGCGAATGGTCAGATGAAATGGGGTGTCCTTTACCGCGCCGACTCGATGCACCACCTCAACGATGAAGATCTAGCACTCATTGGGGCGCTCGGTATTCGCAACGTGGTGGACTTACGTTCGGTCGATGAATTGGAAAATCGTGGCAAATTTCCTGTCGATAAGTACGAGGTCAATTTTCACAACCACTCCATTTTGGACATCACGTGGTCGGAAGATGATGTGCCAGTCACTGACGACCCGATGGAATTTTTGTTGTGGGCATACCCGGAAATGTTGGGCAATGGGTCGACCCGTTTTGCAGATGCATTAGAGACATTGGCCAATGCCGACGGACCAACTATTTTTCATTGTGCCGCTGGTAAAGACCGCACGGGGCTCTTAGCAATGATGGTGTTGGGTTCGCTTGGTTGCGACCATGAATACATCATTGCCGACTATGAACAAAGTGATTCCGCAATGGAGCGGTTAACGAATTGGGCAAAGAGTCATTCAAAAGAACTTGCAGATCGCATTGGAGTAACACCTGCATCATTTCTACGAGCTGATGGGCGAGCAATGCGCATCATTATTGATGGGCTAGTTGCAGAACATGGGTCACTGCGCAATTACACAAAATCAATTGGTGTGAGTGAAGCAACTTTGGTGGAGCTAGAAAAAAAACTCGTTGAGTAGAGCGCTTTTAGCTTTCGGTGATGGTGACCGAGTTAATGACTACGTTGCGACTAGGCACTCCGCCTAAAGCGCCACTGCCGCTGCTCAGTGCAAGGATGTTTTTCACTACATCAAGACCAGACGTAACTTTTGCAAAATTGACGTAGGTGCCTTGGCCATCGAGCGCCGAAGCTTTCGGGCCAGCAACGAAGAACCATTGTCCGCCTGCGCTATTTGGCTCGCCAGTGCGAGCCATTGCGAGGTCGCCTTCAACGTACTTGTAGCCACTGCCTTCGTCGGCAATGGTGTAGCCAGGGTCATCGGTATTTGTCAGACCGCCACCTTGAATGATGTCAATTGATGTATCGGTACGGAAGATAACGGTGCCGTCGTAGTACTTGTAACGCGAGAGGGTGACAAAGTTGTTCACCGTTTGCGGAGTTTTTGCCGTGTCGAGATCGATAACAATGCTTCCTTCAGTGGTGTCGAAGGTTGCCGTATATTTTTTGGCGGCATCAATACACATTGGCGGTGCTTTTTCGAATTTGGTAACACGTGCTTGCGAGCCGTCAACAGCAGGGCACTTGGTATCGCCAGTGATTGAGGCGCCTGGGGCGGTGACCACAGGGGCGGTTGCTGCTGGAGCCGTGGAATCGGTGGCGGCATCGACAGCGGTGTCGGTTGGGGCCACAGTAGATGTGTCGTCGCTGCTGGTCACATTGAAAATGAGGACCACAAGTAAAACGAGGGCAACAAGACCCGCTACCTGCAGACCGCGCTTTTTGGTTGTGGAGCGACGTTGTTGTGCAGCGAGCTCGGTGAGTCGCTGCTGGCGGTTCAATTTCTGGCGTTCTCTTTTTTCAGTACCCACAAGGTCGGTAGGTTAGTCGCACTCCGCTAACGTTTGACATCTGTGGGAATAGTTGTGCAAAAATACGGTGGAACGTCGGTTGCCGACCCTGAACGCATTAAGGCCGTTGCCGAGCATGTGGCTTTTACGCGCAGCCACGGCAATGACGTTGTTGTTGTGGTGTCGGCCATGGGCAAAACCACCGACAACCTCATTTCATTGGCAAATCAGGTCTCTGGCACTCACCCCGGGCGCGAACTCGACATGCTGCTCACCACCGGAGAGCGCATTTCCATGGCGCTCGTGTGCATGGCTCTTGCCGATATTGGCATCGACGCAGTTTCTTTCACGGGCAGCCAAGTGGGAATTATTACCGACACTGTTCATACCAAAGCAAAAATTCTTGAGGTCAGAGGCGATCGTCTGCGGGAGGCACTTGCCGCTGGCAAAGTTGCCGTTGTTGCAGGGTTCCAGGGAGTGAGCACCGACAGCGAAATTACAACTTTGGGTCGTGGTGGTAGCGATACCACAGCAGTTGCACTGGCCGCTGCGGTCAATGCCGATGTGTGCGAAATTTATACCGACGTGACCGGGGTCTTCAGTGCCGACCCGCGCATTGTTCCTCAAGCTCGTAAATTACAGCGCCTCGATTTTGAAGAGATGTTAGAAATGGCTGGGGCAGGAAGCAAAGTATTAGCGCTTCGCTCAGTTGAATTTGCTCGTAATCACAATGTTCCTCTACACGTGCGTTCAAGTTTCACTTGGGAACACGGTACCTGGGTGCTCGATATGAGCGCCTTTAATGCACAGCAGTCTTCAAAGGAGAATGCCATGGAAGATCCCATTATTTCTGGAGTAGTTCACGAAACAGGTGAAGCAAAAGTAACTGTGTTTGGCGTTGCCGATAAGCCAGGTATTTCTGCTGCCCTTTTTGAACCACTGGCCGATGCCAATGTCAACGTCGACATGATTGTTCAAAATACTTCTAAAGACGGCATTACCGACATCTCTTTCACTGTTCCCAAATCTGACCTTGCCACGGCCCTGAAAATAGTTAACGCAGTTGCTGGCGAACTTGGCGCTGCTGGTGTGACCCACGACGAAGCAGTGGCAAAAATTTCACTCGTTGGTGCAGGAATGAAGACGAGCCCAGGAGTAGCTGCAAAAATGTTCCGTGTGCTTGCCGATGCCGATGTGAATATTGAAATGATCTCTACAAGCACCATTCGCGTGTCGGTTGTTGTTGGTGCTTCAAATACGGAAAAAGCAATGCGCACTTTGCATACAGCTTTTGGCCTCGACTCTGGCCAGTCGTACTCTGCCCCGTTGCCCGAACGTAAATAAGCAATACTTAACTCCATGGTTCGACGTCGTTCTCAACTCATCCCTTGGCGCGTAGCTGGCGGTGTCGCCGATGAACATGCAAACGCCGATCAGGTAGTGCGTGAAACCGGATGGGTGTTCAATAACGAAACTGGTGCTCAATTAACACTTGAGGACTTTGTCATGAGCGGCAATAAAGAAGTCAATGCGTATCTTCGTGTCTTTGGCATGAACGAAATGGATCTTGAAAAACTGTCGGTTCTCGAAATTGGTTCTGGCATTGGGCGAATGACCGCGCGACTCACACATCGTTTTGCAACGGTCATTGCTGCTGACGTTGATGCAACTTTTTTAGAGCGCTGTCGCGAGACGGTTGCAAAACACGGTGTTATTAACCGTTTGCGCACCGCTCACGTAACCGATGGGCATACGGTGCCGCTGGACAACCATTCTGTCGACGCAGTTTTTTCGTACATCACTTTGCAGCACTGTTCTCATGCCGATGCATTGTCGCTGACGAAGGAATCGTTGCGTGTTGTAAAACCACACGGTGTGGTGATGCTGAACTACCGCACATGGGTACTTGCCGACATTTTTTTGCAGCCAACCGGGGCACTTATTCGCGCATTGTGGAAAACAAAAATTTTTGGCCCATGGCTGGCTAAGCAACGCGTAGCAACCCGCTTGGGGTGGCAGGCGAACCGGGTGGCAACGGGCGATGTTCTCGATGTCGTTCGTCTTTCTGGCCGCTCGTGCAGTGAAATTGTGCTCTTCCACCACTCTCGCCGCCGCAGGTCGTTATTGGCTGGCATTTCTGATCGCATCATTGGGGGTTCAGGCATTCAAGAGCGCGTCTTGCCACGGGCCAATAAGAGCCATTGGTGGTTAATTCTCCGGCTTGGCGAATGACTCTCAGATAGCCTGCACGTTTATGCGAGTAGGTCTAGTAGGTGCAACAGGTCAAGTAGGCGGGGTCATGCGGGCTCTTTTAGAAGAACGCAATTTCCCCGTCACAGAGATGCGCTATTTCGCTTCGGCTCGTTCGGCTGGTTCCATACTGAAGTGGAAGGGTGCCGACATTGTTGTTGAAGACGCGGCTACTGCCGATGTATCGGGTCTCGATGTTGCACTTTTCTCTGCGGGGGCAACCTCGTCACGTGAACTTGCGCCACGTTTTGCTGCTGCGGGTGCAATGGTTATTGACAACTCTTCTGCTTTTCGCATGGATCCAGAAGTGCCGCTCATTGTTGCAGAAGTAAACCCTGAAGAAATTCACAACGCTCACAAGCGCATTATTGCGAACCCGAACTGCACCACAATGGCGGCCATGCCAGTGCTGAAACCATTGCACGATGCTGCGCAACTTGTGCGACTCATTGCAAGCACATATCAGGCTGTCAGCGGTGGTGGGCTCGCAGGTGTTGACGAACTCGATAAACAAGCAAATGCTGTGGTGAAAAATTCACGGGAACTTACTTACAGCGGTAACGCCGTAACTTACCCAGCCCCTGAAAAGTTTGTGCGCCCTATTGCATTTAACGTTTTGCCGTTTGCCGGATCTCTTGTTGACAACGGTGAATTTGAAACCGATGAGGAAATTAAATTGCGCAATGAGAGCCGCAAAATTCTCAATATTCCCGACCTTTTAGTTTCGGGAACTTGCGTGCGTGTTCCTGTTTACACAGGGCACTCGCTTTCTCTCAATCTTGAATTTGCTCGCGACATCACAGTTGCGCAAGCAACAGAGTTGCTGTCGAACGCACCTGGTGTAGAAGTTGTCGATATTCCTACACCGTTACAGGCTGCTGGCGAAGACCCCAGTTTTGTTGGGCGCATTCGTCAAGATCGTTCCGCTCCGGGCAACCGTGGCCTTGCATTGTTCGTATCAAATGACAACTTGCGCAAAGGTGCAGCACTCAACGCAATTCAAATTGCAGAGTTATTTATATAAAGCTATTTATTTAAATTGGCTTATTGAGCAGTTTCGAGTTCGCCCGCTACAAGTGAA
The DNA here is from genome assembly GCA_945869715.1 of Bifidobacterium breve. GTDB lineage: Bacteria > Actinomycetota > Acidimicrobiia > Acidimicrobiales > Ilumatobacteraceae > F1-20-MAGs119. The sequence continues at coordinate 522 of CAMBPP010000003.1, read as the reverse complement.
TGAGCGGTACGACGCAAAGTGAGTGCGTTGAGAGGCTTCACTAGCCACTTGTCGGCGCCACTGCGTTTTGCAAGCTGAGCATCGGCATCACGGTCGAGCAACATGAGAACAGGAATATGTGGCAAGCGGCCACCGGTTTCATCGAGACGCAGGTCCATGGTGACTGCGAACCCACCCATGGAACCAATTTGTGAGTCGAGCACTGCGAGGTCGGGAGTGCGCGCTGTAACGGCGGCGGTGACGTCGCGACCATTGGAGCAAACGGTGAATGAGGTTTCTGGCGAGCCAAGAGCTGCGACTACTTCATTAAGAACCCACTGGGCATCGGTTGCTAAAAGAATATGCACGTGGAAACTCTAGTCGGCACGAGCCATGAGTGCGCCTAATGAACACAGCGTCTCAAGAGTTTTTTCTGGATCATCAAGAAGGGCTGCGGAAAAGGGAGCGCGCACCACGGGTATTCGGGGTGCACTTTCACTGAATATTTCTGCAGCTTCATCTTGAGCATCCGCTAACCGATGG
>CAMBPP010000002.1 GCA_945869715.1 Bifidobacterium breve | reverse complement strand
GCCAATGTGATCTATCGATGGATTGCCCGAAATCGCCGCAGGTTCATGCGTTCACGGGGGTAATCTCGCTGTATGACAGGCGAGCTCATTTATGCATTTCGGGTCATGCGCCTGTCTCTTCTTGATGCAGGTGGCGCACCTATTGGCCGCCTCGAAGACGTGGTGGTGGTCTCGGGCCGCACCTCTTCGGCCCCGCAGGTCTTGGGTTTTGTTGCCACCAGCCAGCGCCGGCGCATTTTTGTGAACGCCAACCGCGTGGCCTCACTCGATAATGCCGGTGCACGGCTGAAAAGTTGGGACGTCGACTTCCACCCTTTCAAGCCAAAAGAAGGTGAACGCCTGCTCAAAATTGGTGTCATCAACCAAAAGGTGGGCGATGAAGTAGTGAGTGACGTTGCATTACGTTTGCGTGAAGACGGCCGCACGCCAGGTTGGGAGGTCAGCAAAGTTCGCCTTGCTCGTCGCAACGCATTGCGTCGGCGCCCTACGTATCGCTTGGTCGATTGGGATACCGTGGCGTCGCTCTTTGCACCCACCACTGAAATGGCTGCTGAAGCTGCGCGCTTGCGCGACATGCACCCAAGCGACGTGGCCGGCTTTGTGCGTGCACTTCCTCTCACACAACGTCGGCAACTTGCCGAAGCAATGGACGACGAACGTTTAGCTGACTTGTTGGAAGAACTTCCTGAAGCAGAACAGTTGCGACTCATTGAAGGTCTCGACCTTGAACGTCTCATGAACGTGCTCGACGAAATGGAATACGACGACCTTGCCGACCTCTTGGCTGAAATGCCTGGCGAGCAGCGTTCGCGCATTTTGGATGAAATGGACGAAGACGATGCCGCTGTTATGCGCCAATTGTTGTCGTACCAAGAAGGCACCGCTGGTGCACTCATGACCCCCGACATCATTGTGCTGGGGCCCAACGCCACTGTTGCTGAAGCACTTGCTCACATTCGCGACCCCGAGTGGCTGGTGTCTATTGCCGCTCAGGTGTTTGTTACGAACCCGCCGTTTCGTGCCCCCACTGGCCGTTACCTCGGTGTGGTGCACTTCCAGCGTTTATTGCGTGAACCACCGAGCATGGAACTCGGCCGTTGCTTAGAACACGAACCCACCGTGACCGTTGAGATGCCCGACCGCGAAGTTGCTGAAGTTCTTGCCTCGTACAACATGATGGCAATGGGCGTGTGCGACTCGGCACAACGTTTGCTTGGCGCAATTACCGTTGACGACGTTCTTGACCGCACGTTGCCTGCCGACTGGCGCCAACGTCGACGTCAGGTGGCTCCGAAATGAAACGTCGCGAAGATATTTCACTGCCACGTCAAAGGCGCCGCGTTGGTGTGCATTACGAGCCCGATGCATTCGGTCAATTTTCAGAATCTATTGCGCGCACTTTAGGCACCGCTCGCTTTTTGTTGTTCCAGAGTTTCTTGTGCGTTGCATGGCTTGTATGGAACGTTGTTACTCCAGACAATTGGCACTTTGACCCCAACCCATTTGGTGTGCTCACCCTGGCATTGTCATTGCAGGCCGCGTATGCAGCACCACTCATTTTGCTCGCACAAAATCGCCAAGAAGATCGCGACCGTCAGCAAGCAGAAGTTGACCGTTCCGTTGCATCACGCACACAGGCCGATACCGAGTTTCTTGCCCGTGAACTTGCTGCTGTGCGTTTAGCGCTAGCTGACATGGTCACCATGGATGAATTGCGCGACCACTTAGAAAAACTTGTCGACTCAGTAGGCGAACTTACTGAGCGTGTTGCTCCACAAGTTGCACCGCAGCCCGAGTAGCTCGAACCGCTCGCGGGTTCCGATATTTTTTTCATTTGCACGAACTGCACTTTCCGACGATGTCTAAGCGATGGTGCTCAAGAGTGAATCCGTTTGCTGAAGCGAGTTGCGCCAATGTGCTGTCGAGTTGTTGTTCCATATCGTGTGGAATGTTGAAGTCGCTCATGGCCCCACACTGTTGACAAATGAGATGATGGTGATGGCCAATGAGATTTTCCGATAACTCGAAACGCCCGTATTCATCGTTGCTCATGAGGCGCGATACCACGCCCACGCTTTCCAGCACAGTGAGATTGCGATACACCGAACTCTGCGGCATCTTTTCGGTCACCAACAAAATGTCGGCAATGGCCATTGGCCCTTTTGCTGCAACAAGCGCTGCAACAAGCGCCCGGCGCGCAGGGGTGAACCGTTGATCTGCTTTTCGTAATCGAAGAGCGATTTCAGTTTCCATGTCTTCATCAATGACATGTGTATGAGAATGCTGCGCCATAGTTGCTCGTTTTAGTGCACGCCGTAAAACTGTTGTACGCGCACGCCGGAATTTATAACAGTTTCAAAGATGGCTGCGTTTGGTAATTCTTCGGCACCCAAACCGAAAACGCCTGGCGCAAAAGCAGCATCGGTTCCGGCGTGTTTGGCAATTTCATGTGCGGTTGCAGCAGCAACTGCGCCAGCAATATGACCCATTGGGTGTGCTGCGCCTGCAATTTCCACAGTACGTTGGCCATTTTTTACTCCGCGTAGTTCTACGCGTACTGCGCCCATGTCGCCTTCAATATGTGGTGGAATGAGCATGGGCAACCTGCCCAAAATACGGTCGCGGCGCGTTGCCGATACGCGTGCACTAATGCGATTCGCATGAGAAAAACTGTGCTTCAACAACAACGCATCGGCCAAGTCGGCACGGTAACAGTCGCGCGAGCCAATGGGTTCAGGAAACCAACACAACTCGCGGCCACTTCCCGCTGGCCGTTTGAGCCACTCATCGTCATGCCACCCCAGTGCGGTTCCCGACAAAACACGATGGTGTTGGTGCGCGCATTGCGGGCCAGCGGTGCCATGTACAGCAACATGAATTTCGTCGTACTCATCAAATTTTGCCCCAAGATAATGCACGAGCAACCCCGACAAACCTGGGGAACATGCTGCGCCCACTATCAACGTGCGCCCGGCGCTGAGCGCATCACTTTGAAGGTCGAGCAACGCCAGCACGTCTTTTGAGTCGTCGCCCACCGACACCACTGAACAACCATGCTGAAGAAATCTGCGTGCCACCCGCTCGTGGTGACCGGCGTGGGCTAAAACCACTACTTCGGTTTCCTCGGGGCTTACTTCGTTGATGGTGTTGTGAGACACCGAACGCACTTCATGCCCGCGCTGACGCAAAAGCTCGGCCACATGTGTGCCAACAATGCCGGTTCCCACTACAACAATCATCTTCGCTGATCCTATGGGGTGATGTGCGCCACGAAATGCGTGCTACTTGTTGGGGGTGATGTCACGCCAGCCGCCTTGTTGGGGCGGCACATCGCCTTTGCCTTTGAAGCGCAAAGCGGTTGCCATGCCCACTGCTACGCCCAGGGCGAGAAGTGCACGGCGGAAAAGTTTCATGGTGGGGCTAGCAAGAATCGAACTTGCGACCTCATCCTTATCAGGGATGCGCTCTAACCGACTGAGCTATAGCCCCGCACGTATGCAGGTGGTGAAGCCTAACGGTCGAGGGGGTTTCCCTCAACCACACGCTGCACGACTTCTTCTTCTAAGACAGAAACCCGCACTCCCCCCACCAAGTCGGCAATGAGGTTGAAAACTGCCGCCACCACCACGGCAAGACCGGTAAGTAAAAAGACCAGAAATAAGCCCAAGATCCACAAATTATGGAAGATTTGACCACCATCGAAGCGAAAAGTCTCCCATCCGAAGGACTCCATAAAGCGCTCCACGTTGTCGACGGTGCCCGTTGCGTTGGCCACGTTCCAGATCAAAATGCTTGAAATGAGGACCATTACGTACAACGCAAAGTGGAAAACAAGGGTGACTTTGAAAACACTCCATGGGTCGATGTCGCGCACCACACGGCTTACCCGGCGCACGCGGGGTGCTGGGGTGAGAGATTTTTCGAGCGAACGACGAGCCACGTGATCAGTCTATGGCGCTATCGCGCCTCACTTGCATAACTCACGGCTCGTTCACGCCCGTATTGCACCCACACCTCGACTGATTGCAGAAGCGGGCCAAGACGACGAAAGGAAATGAGGTCGGCGCCGTTTGCCGTTGCTAAATGCGCAGCACCCTCTTCACCCAAACTCACTGCGGCAAGAGCCGCAGCATCGGCTGCAATATGGGCCCGCGTGCGTTCAATGGTTTGTGCGCCGTGCGTACCCAACACGTTGAGCACCATAGCAACAAGAACGCCACAGGTGAGCACACTGAACACGAAGGGTTTTACTCTTCGTCGTCAGTTGCCAAAATGAGTGCAACCGAAGCCACGCTTTGGCCTTCATCGAGGCTCATCACACGCACACCCGTTGCTTCGCGACCCTGGCTTGAAATTTCTTTCACTGCCATGCGAATGGTGACGCCGCCTGAAGACACCGCAACGATGTCGTCGTCGATGCCCACCATGAACGCAGCGGCAACGTGGCCTTTTTTGCTGGTGAGTTTGATGCCAATAACGCCTTGACCACCACGGCCTTGCGTATTGAACTTGTCAATTTGTGTGCGCTTGCCATAACCCGAGTCGGTGACAATAAGAATGGCTGCGTCATCGCGTGCAAGGTCGCACGACACCACTTCGTCATCGGCTTTGAGTTTCATACCGCGTACACCAGCTGCTGCTCGACCCATTGGGCGAACATCTTCTTCGCTGAAACGAATAGTTTGACCACTGCGGGCCACCATGAAGATATCGTCGGTGCCAGACGTTTCAATAACGCGCACGAGTTCGTCGTGTGGGCGCAAGTTGAGTGCAATGAGCCCGTCGCGACGACCCGAGTCGTATTCGTTGAACGCTGTCTTTTTTACTTGGCCTTGCTTGGTAGCGAAGAACAAGTTGCGTTCGCCTGGGAACTCGCGTGTGTCGATGATGGCTTGAATGTTTTCGCCTGGTTGCAGTGGCAACAAGTTGACAATAGGAATGCCCTTTGCCGTGCGCTCACGTTCTGGAATATCGACTGCTCGCAATCGATACACACGCCCCCTGTTTGAGAAGAACAAGAGATACGCATGCGACGTTGTAAAGATGACGTGCTTGACAATGTCGTCAGTTTTCATCTTCGCGCCAGCAACACCACGGCCACCGCGGCTTTGAGTGCGGAACGACGATGCAGGAACTGCTTTAACGTACTGGGCATTGGTCATAACGATGACCAACTCTTTGTCGTCAACAAGATCTTCAATGCCCATTTCGCCGGTGTCAGCAATAATTTGGCACACGCGTGGTGTAGCAAATTTTGCTTTTACTTCGCTGAGTTCTTTAGAAATCAATGCGCGCAACACCACTGGGTTATTGAGAATTTCTTCAAGTTCTTTAATGCGTGCGTTCAGTTCTTCCATTTCTTTCTCAATATCAATGCGCGACAACTTGGTGAGTTGGCGCAACTGCATATCAAGAATGTCAATGGCCTGACGTTCAGAGAACTCGTACGGCTTCGCCATTAATGCTTCTTTGGCACTACCTGCATCATCACTATTGCGAATGAGTTTGATAATTGCATCAATAACATCGAGTGCCTTTAAGCGGCCTTCCAAAATGTGTTGACGGTCGCGGGCTTTGTCGAGCCGAAACTGCGAGCGACGAGTGATGACATCAATTTGGTGAGCAATGTAACCCTCAAGGGCATTTTTCAAGTTGATGGTGCGCGGTACGCCATCGACCAAAGCAACCATGTTCACGGGGAAACTTGTTTGAAGTTGTGTGAGCTTGTAAAGGTTGTTCAACACAACGTTTGCATTTGCATCGCGCTTCAACGTAATGATGAGTTCGGTCTTGCCGCCAGATGAGTTGTCGTTCACGTCGGCAATACCGTCGAGGTTTCCCGAGTCGACCAGTTCTTGAATGCGTCCTGCTACTGCTGAACAGCTTGTTTGGTATGGAAGTTCCGTAACAAGAATTTGCATTTGGCCACGGCGGCCTTCTTCAATACTTGCTTTGGCCCGCACCTTGATGCTGCCACGGCCCGTACGACACGCGTCGAAAATACCCGAGCGTCCAAGAATGACTCCGCCTGTTGGGAAGTCGGGACCTTTCACGTGCTTCATGAGGTCGTCAACCGATGCCTCGGGGTTTGCAATAAGTGCAAGCGTTGCATCAATTACTTCGCCCATGTTGTGTGGAGGAATGCTTGTGGCCATTCCAACAGCAATGCCTTGGCTTCCGTTAACTAACAAGTTCGGAAAGCGTGCCGGAAGAACAGTTGGCTCTTCGGTGGTTCCGTCGTAGTTGGCAATCATGTCGACGGTGTTTTCGTCGATGTCGGCCAAGAGCAACATTGCTAGTGAATGCAAACGTGCTTCTGTGTAACGACTTGCGGCAGGACCAAAGTCGGGCGAGCCGTAGTTGCCGTGGAAGTCGATGAGTGGGTGGCGCAACGAGAACGGCTGGGCCATACGTACCAAAGCGTCGTAAATAGCACCGTCACCGTGTGGGTGATAACGCGCCATGGTGTCGCCGGTAACGCGTGCACATTTCACGAATGGGCGGTCGGGACGAAAGCCCTGTTGGTCCATGTCCCAAATAATGCGGCGGTGTACAGGCTTTAAGCCGTCACGCACGTCGGGTAACGCGCGCGACATGATGACCGACATGGCGTAGTCGAGGAACGACCTTTCCATTTCGTCTTGCAACGGAACGGGCTGGATGGAGTCTGGTGGTTCGAGAGGTACGTTGGTCATGAGAGAAGCCTTTTACTAGAAAACATTTTTAGAAGTCGAGATTTCGTACGTCGCGGGCGTTGGCAACAATGAAGTTCTTGCGACTTTCCACGTCGTCACCCATTAACACGCTCATGACGTCGTCAGCAATGGCAGCTTCTTCAACTGTCACTTGCAAAAGTGTGCGTGTCATTGGGTCCATGGTGGTGGAGCGCAATTCTTGCCAGTCCATTTCGCCAAGACCCTTCAAACGCTGAAATTCTTTTTTGTGATTAGGTTTGTCTGCGAGGAAGGCAGCTTTAGCTACTTCGTCTTTCAAATAAATTTTCTCTTTACCAATTTCAGTAGAGAACAGTGGTGGTTGTGCGATGTACACAAAGCCAGCTTCGACCATTGGTTTCATTTGGCGATAGAAGAACGTGAGAAGCAACGTGCGAATGTGGCTGCCATCAACGTCGGCGTCGGCAAGAGCAATAATTTTGTGATAGCGCGCTTTTGATGCATCGAACTCATCGCCTACGCCGCCACCAATAGCGGTGATGAGCGCTTGAATTTCGTTGTTCTTCAACATCTTGTCGAGTCGTGAACGCTCGACGTTCAAGATTTTTCCGCGGATAGGCAAGATTGCTTGTACGCGTGGGTCGCGTGCGTCTACTGCTGTACCACCAGCGCTGTCGCCTTCCACAATGAAGAGTTCGCTTTCGGCGGGGCTACCACTTGAGCAGTCTTTCAATTTGTCGGGCATACCTGCACCAGCAAGTGCGGTTTTACGTCGTACTGCGTTGCGTGCATTTTTTGCAGCGAGGCGGGCCTGGGCTGCGGAAATTGCTTTTTTCACAACCTTGTTCGATTCGGCTGGGTTCTCGTCGAGCCATTCAGCAAGGGCTTTGTTTGTTGCCTTTTGAACAAATGAACGCATGGGAACGTTGCCGAGTTTTGCTTTGGTCTGACCTTCAAACTGTGGCTCGCGCAGTTTCACCGCAATGATGGCCGTCATTCCTTCGCGAATATCTTCACCCAAAAGGTTTTCTTCTTTTTCTTTCAAGATGCCCTTGTCGCGTGCATATTTATTGAGCACCGAGGTGAGCGCGGTTTTGAACCCCTCAACGTGCATGCCGCCTTCTGTGGTGGAAATACCGTTGGCGTAACCGTGAATACCTTCGTAATAGCCAGTGTTCCACTGCATCGCAACATCGGCTTGCATGCCTTCTTCTTCATCTTCCACTTCAAAGTGCGCAACCTTGCTGAAAAGAGCTTCTTTAGACGCATTCAAGTGTTTAACGAAGTCGACAATGCCACCCTTGTATTGGAACACGACTTTTTGTGCCTTATCGGCACGTTCATCGCTAAAGACCACTTCAAGGCCCTTATTCAAAAAAGCCATTGTTTGCAAGCGCTCCATAACGGTGCGCGCCACAAACTCTGTTCCTTCGGCAGCGAAAATGATGGGGTCTGGATAAAAGGTAACGCTCGTGCCATTGGCTCGCCCTTTGGCAGGAGAAGCGCCCACTTTTTGGAGCTTGCCCTTCATTTTTCCGCCGTCTACGAATTCAAGCTCATACCGGTCGCCGCCGCGGTCGATTTCGAGCAACAATCTGGTGGACAAGGCGTTTACAACGCTCACACCCACACCGTGGAGACCGCCCGACACTTTGTAGCCCTCGCCGCCAAACTTGCCGCCAGCGTGCAACACGGTGAGCACTACTTCTGCAGCGCTTTTCCCTTTATGTGGACCCGATGGATAAGGGTCCACGGGAATACCGCGACCGTTGTCTTCCACCCGGCATCCGCCGTCGGCCTGGATGATGACGTCGATGCGGGTACAGAACCCAGCCATTGCCTCGTCGACCGAGTTGTCGACCACTTCCCAAATGAGGTGGTGCAAGCCAGCTAGACCCGTGGACCCGATGTACATACCAGGGCGCTTACGGACTGGGTCGAGACCTTCTAAGACCTGAATGTCTTTTGCGCCGTAGTCAGCAGTGGGCTTTTTTGCCGAACTTTTCTTTTCTGTGCTGGACACGGATCAACCTCGATGTAGTGAATGAATAGGAAACAAAGTGCCACGTGACATGACAGGCCACCTATGTCTGAGTGTGTGAAGAAGTAGTGACACCAAGGACATAAAAAAGGAAGCGAAAGAGTAAAAAGTCATGTCGAAATACGTGTCTTAGTGTACCAATTTTACTCACACAGATCTGTTATACCTACACTGAACAACTTGTCGCGCACTGCTAACGACGCCGTTTTTGACGCACCACAATGCTGTCAATACGTGAACCTGTGTGTTCAAAAAATCGTTGTTTCACGTCAGCTTCCAAGAAACGAAACTGTGTTGCCCACCCTGCGTCGGTTGCATCAACTATTAATACTCCGCTGTCTAGTTTCACTGGCTGAATGTGCTCTGCAATGTCGGGGCCAACAACTGCATCCCACGATTGAAAGACGCTGCCCACCGAGTCGCCATCGTCCATTTTGAGACGCTTTAATACAGACCGCATGGAGTCGATGAGTGAAGTTGGTTCTTCTGGTGGTCGCTGCGACATCAGTTTGCGCTTCCGTTTGTGGCCGGATCTTCAGAAATTTTTCCTGCGGTGATGTACAAAATGCGCTCTGGTTTTGCTGCTGGTGGCAAGCCACTAGCACTCGTAATGATGACCTGCCCAACGGGCATGTGCTGAAGTAAGGCGGTTGCTCGCGAGGGGTCTAATTCCGACAACACATCGTCGAGAACCAATACAGGTGGTGCTCCTACTTCTTCTGTCACAAGGCGGTGTGTTGCTAACCGTAAAGCGAGGGCAAGTGTGCGCTGTTCGCCTTGAGACGCTTGCGTGCGAGCGGGTAGCCCGTTAATGAGCAGTTCAATATCGTCGCGATGCGGGCCAACAGTTGTAGAGGAACGGCGCAGGTCTTCGCCTCGGGTTTCTTTGAGCGCGAACCCCAAACCAATGCGGCGCCACTCGGGTTCATACACCACATCGGTGGGTGTGGGTTTGCCTGCAAGGTGTTCGTAGGCCTCGTTTACTAATGGTTGAAGCCGCGCAACAAGTTGTGCCCGTGCATCGCCAAGTGCTCCCCCAGCAATCGCAAATTTTTCGTCCCAGACATCGAGGGTTACCACTTGTTCGCTGGTGAGTTGCAACACCGACGAGCGATACCCAATTTGTTTGAGCAATGCATTGCGTTGTTTCACTATGCGTTCTACATCGCGTCGTGTTGCGTCGTGTTTCACTGTAATAGCAACAAGAGCGTCGTCAATGAATCGACGGCGTTCGCTGGGACCATCTTTTATGAGCGCTAAATCGTCTGGCGAAAAAATTGTTGTGCGTAAAACTCCTAATAAGTCGCGGTTGCGCACGAGGCGTTGTTTATTTACTTGCGCCTTATTGCGGCCAGTGCGCGAGAGTTCTACTTCAATTAATAATTCACGCCCGTCGGAGTGTATTACTATTGCTCTCAAAATCGCGGTGTCGGCGCCATTGCGAATAAGTGTTTCCGTTGGCACGCCACGAAAACTGTCGAGCGTTGCTAAATACGTTAAAGCTTCAGCCAGGCTTGTTTTGCCTTGCCCATTTGCACCGAGCAGTGCAGTGGTTCCATGCGTAAAGGAAACGTCGGCCTCTTCGTAGTTGCGGAAGTTCGTGAGTGTTAAGTGTTCAACAAACACACAGATCTCACTTCGTGCTTAATGGTTTCTAAAGTCTTTGTGGCATTAAGAGATACAAATACTGCTCGGAGTGCTCGCCAACGCCAGTCACCACAGCAGGTTTTGCCGGGTCACTTGTTTTGATGATCACGTCTTGGCCGGCAATTGCATCAATTCCTGCAGCAAGGTATTCCGAGTTAAACGCAATAGTGAGTTCGTCGCCCGAGAAGACGGCGTCGATATCTTCTTCGAACTCGTCATTGTCTTTGGTGCCAGCCATTACTTTCAAACCATTAGTGCTCATGTGTAAACGCACTGGCCCTTGGTCGCGGGCAAGAATGCGAGCACGGCGCAATGCGTCGAGAAGTTGCTCGCGGTTCACTGTGATGTTGTTGGGGTATGTGCCTTGAATAAGTGTTTTGTATGTGGGGTATTCGTTTGTTAGTAAGCGGGTGGTGAGTTGTGTGCCGTCTACTTCAAAGGTGACGGAGTTTTCATCGAGGCGAATGTTTGCATCTTTCGCCCCGCTCAACAACCGTTGCACTTCGCCTAAAGCTTTGCTAGGAACCAACACGCGTGTTGCGGAACTCACTACAATGCTGGGCACATCGCATACTGCTAAGCGATATGAGTCGGTGGCAACAAGACGGAAACCGCCGTCTTCGCCGGACATGAGAACACCTGTCAGCGCAATACGCATTTGGTCGGTGCTTGCAGCGCGAACCACTTTGCGAAGCGCTTCTCCAAGTTCACCGGCAGACACACTGAGTGCTGGGCCGGTAGACGGTGTGACGTTAGGGAAATCCATTGCGTTGTAAGTGGGAACCGTAAATTGTGAGCGTCCACTTTTTACAGTGAGTGATTCCACTTGCGCTTCGACCGTTATTTTTCCTTCGGGCAATGAACGCACAATGTCGTTCAATAATTTTGCACTGATGAGCGCTACGCCATCTTTCTCGCCACCAATTGCAAGTGTGGCTTGCAATGACATGTCATTGTCGGTGGAGGTGAGATGCAACTGATCACCCTTCACTTGTAAACGCACACCAGATAGCGCTGGCAATGCACCCACGCGACCTGAGGCGATACGTGAAGCTAAACCGAGTGCTTCAGCGAGTTGTTCTCGTTCACAACGAAACTTCATAGCGGCTCCTTTGTTGGCTCAATATGCCGTGAGGGGGGTTTGTGTTATTGACAGTGGAAGGGGGATAAATACTTAATGCTTGTAATAAGGGCTGTGGATTGTGGACAAAGTCGCTTTGGACCAATAAAAGAAAAGAAAAGGTCCGACGCAGGTTATCCACAGTTTTCCACAGGGGGAAGCGAACATGTGTGCGCTGTGGTGGATAAAACCCACTTTGTGCCCAAAGGGACGCAGTTTGTCCACTTAGCAAACCACATGTTGTCCCCAGTGGAAATGACACGTCACTCATCCTTTTTTCGCCCGGCGGAAAAGTTCGGTGACCTGGTCGTAAACCTGTTTGCGTTCGGCCATTAAACGCCCAACTTTTTCAACAGCATGAATAACGGTGGTGTGGTCGCGACCACCAAAAAGGCGTGCCAAAGACGGATAACTCAACTCGGTCTGTTCGCGCATGACATACATCGCAATTTGACGAGCCATGACCAATGGTCGCTGGCGGCTTTTGCCGCGCAAGGCTTCAACGCTGTAGCCGAGGTACGCAGCAATATCGGCCAAGAACTCTTCATCGCTACGCACACGAGTGGCAGATTGCGACAAGAGGTCGGCAAGCAGGTCTTGGGCAGTTGCCACGTTCATATTGACGCGGTTGAGGGCGGCAAAAGCGGTGACGCGAATGAGGGCGCCTTCTAGTTCACGAATGTTTGAGGTGATGTTGGCAGCAATGAATTCAAGAACATCGTCGGGCACCTTGGTGCCGTTACGCTCGGCGTAGTTGCGCAAAATAGCCAACCGGGTTTCGAGGTCTGGCGGCTGCACGTCGGTAATGAGACCCCAGCGGAAACGGCCCCGCAAACGGTCTTCCAATGTAGGAATAGCGTCGGGCACACGGTCGGAGGAAATAACAATTTGCTTATTAGCGCCGTGCAACGAGTTAAACGTATGGAAAAACTCTTCTTGAAGGCCTTCTTTGCCTTCCATGAACTGGATGTCGTCAATGAGCAGAACGTCAACTTCGCGGTACCTGCGTTTGAAAGCAGCCGTGGTGTTGCTACGAATGGCGTCAACGTATTCATTCATAAATGTTTCTGTTGACACATAGCGCACTTCGTAATGGGAATAGTTCTGGTGAACGTATTCGCCAATGGCGTGCAAAAGGTGAGTTTTTCCTAAGCCAGCTGATCCGTAAATGAACAACGGGTTGTACGACCGTGCTGGGGTTTCGGCCACGCGGTGAGCAGCGGCCAGGGCGAATTGGTTTGAGGCGCCCTTCACAAAGGTTTCGAAGGTGTAGCGGGGGTTGAGCCCAATGGCTTGCCCGCGTAGTGAAGTTGCCGCACTGCCAGACAGAGCGAGGTCGTCGTCAAAGGCGCCACGGGTGAAGTCGTCGGCCTGGCCAGCATCGCTCTCACCTCCCACAATGGGGGCCACTTCCACCACGAGCTGGCGATCGTTTTCGTCAATTTCAGCAAGGGCGTCGAGCACCAATTGCAAATATCGGGTGAGAATGCGTTCTTTGATGTGGCCATTCGGAACTTGCAGGCGCAACGCATCGTCGCCGCCGGGAAGAGGAATGACGTCTTGAAAAGTGGAGAGCCACACCGCTTCAGATACCTGGGCTCGGAGCAAGGTAGAGACCGCTGTCCACACGGTGTCGTGTTCTGCCATGTCGGTCTCCTTTCGCGCTGATACGGTATTTGGCGACGAAAAACACTTTTTATACACATGGTTATCCACAGGCTGTGGACGTTTTTCAGGTGTTTTTCGTGCTTTTCGCCACTTTTTCGGTGGGAAATACACCATAGCAGATTATCCACAGGGCAAAAAAATACAGCCTTGGTTGGGAATGGGGGTTGGTCTCGCCTAGCCTGAACAATGGTCACCCGAATCGACGTGCCGCTTCGCTCTTGTAGCCCCGGTCCTGCCTCTCGCGGTTCCCGTTCACCTTACATAATTCGAAAGATTCTGGACCCATGAAGCGTACCTTCCAGCCAAATAATCGTCGTCGCGCCAAAAAGCACGGTTTTCGCCATCGCATGAGCACTCGTGCAGGTCGTGAAATTCTCAAAAACCGCCGCGCCAAGGGCCGCTACCGCCTTTCCGCTTGATCGGACGCATTCACGAACACACTATTTTTCGCCGTTTAGGGCGCGAAGGTGTTCGTGTGCGCGTGGGCTCTGTGTGGTGTTCTGTGCTTGTTGACCCTGCTCTTTCTCAGCCATGTGTGGCTTACGCCTTAGGGCGCCATACCGGCTCGGCCGTTGTGCGAAATCGCATTCGGCGCCAAATGAGAGAGATCTTGGCCGCAAATACGAGCCAATTGGTTCCGGGGTATTACCTCATTGGGGCACACAAAGAAGCCACCGCGCTGTCGTTTCAGGAACTCACCAACACCATGTTGCAACTCATCACTACCGCCAAACAGAAGGTCTCATGACCCAGCGCACCTTCAATGAGCGTTGTCTGTCGGCAATTGAGTTTTACCAAGGAGCTCGGTCGGGTCGGCCTTCACCGTGTCGGTTCTCCCCTTCTTGCTCTTCTTTTGCCCACGAAGCGTTCGCGCTTCATGGCACCACCCGCGGGTTTTGGCTCACCGCCAAGCGGTTGCTGCGGTGCCGCCCCTTTGGTCCCTCGGGTTTCGACCCAGTGCCCGAAGTACATACATCTCACACACATGAACTATTAGGAAAGTAGAAAAATGTTTCAAGCAGCAGCCTGGCTCGTCAGCGTTTTTTATGGCTTGGTCCACAACTATGCATTCGCCATCGCATTAGTAGCCGTTTCCATCATGCTTCTCCTCACCCCGCTCACGCTCAAGAGCACCAAGGGCATGTTGGAAATGCAGCGGCTGCAGCCAGAAATGCGCAGGCTGCAAGGGCTATACAAGAGCGACCGCCAAAAATTAAACGAAGAAATGATGAAGCTCTATTCAGAGCACAAGGTGAACCCATTGGCCTCGTGCCTGCCGCTCATTGCGCAATTGCCCGTGTTCATCATTATGTTCCGCGTACTCAACGGCTTGTCAAAATTCGGCGACGACGGAACCTTTAACCCCAGCTATATCGCCAAAAATTCAGAGCTCTACCTAGCCCTCGACAAGTCAAAAGAGATGCTCGCTTTTGGTCTCGACCTTGCCAAGACTCCTGCCAAAGTGATGGGTGAAGACTTCGTGAAAGGCATCCCGTATGCCCTCATGATTGTGTTGCTGGCTTTTACCTTCTTTGTGCAGCAAAGGATGATTGCGTCGCGCACCACCAGTGCCTCGATGTCGCCGATGCAGGCCAAGATCATGCAGTACCTGCCTGTGGCATTCGCGGTTTTCCAAGTGTTTTTGCCAACCGGGCTCGTCATCTACTACTTCACGCAAGCCGTTGTTCGTATCTTGCAGCAGTGGTACATCACCAAGCGTTTCTATGGACACGACGGCTCCATTGGTCGCCAGGCGCAAGCAGCGAGCAAAGCGGCGAGCGATATGGCAAAAGATGCAAAGGGCAAATCGGGCAAGGGTCTCAAGCCCGACAAGGTCGACAAGCCAGCACCAGTGCAAAGCAAACGTGTGACCCCGTCGAAGAATAAGCCTGCGCCAAGCGGTCGTCCACAGCGACCAATTCCGCCATCGAAGCGCAATAAATAAACTAAAAGTCTAATAATTAACGTGAACACAGAACGAAGGATGAAGTCATGGAATGGGTAGAAACAACAGGTCGTAGTATCGACGAAGCAAAGAACGCCGCTCTCGACGCATTGGGAGTAGCCGAAGACGACGCCGAATTCGATATTTTGGAAGAGCCGACACAGGGTTTATTTGGGCGTACACGCGGCGAAGCTCGTGTGCGTGCTCGCGTTCGCCCCACGCAAGCCCGCCAGAAAACAGAGCGTCGTAACCCACGCCGCAAGCCTGCTGGCGAAAAGACCAACAGCACCGAGGAGACCTCAGGCGAAGCACGCCCCGAGCGTTCAAACACTCGTGGCCGCAATAACGATCGCCCCCGCCAGGCAAAACCTGCCGGTGAAGGCAATCGCCGCCCACCGCGTGAACCACGCGATGACGATCGTCCGAAGGGCGATCCGGTTGACCCCGCATTGGTGAGCGCCCAGGCAGTTACCTTCCTCACGGGTGTCGTCAATGCTTTTGGCCTCGTCGGAACAGTTGTTGTGGAACGTGAAGGCGAAGAACTTGAAGCACAAGTGAATGGCGACGATCTTGGCCTCTTGGTGGGCCCACGTGGCAATACGCTCTTGGCACTGCAAGACCTTACTCGGGTGGTAGCACAGCGTCGCTTGGGCGACCACGACACCCGCTTGCGTGTAGATGTTGCTGGTTACCGCGAGCGCCGTCGCGATGCGCTCACCCGTTTTGCCCTGAAAGTAGCGGGCGAAGTAGTGGAGTCGGGCCAGCCCCGAGTTCTTGAGCCAATGGCATCTGCCGACCGCAAAGTGGTGCACGATGCCTTGTCTGAACAGACTGGCGTGGTCACCCGCTCACGTGGCGACGACCCATATCGTCAAATTGTGGTAGAACCAGCACAGTCTGGCGAGTAAGACACTTCTCGTGGCGCGAACCGTTCACGAGATCTTGACCGACGCACAACGCATCGGCGCGCTTGGCCTTCGCCCGATTAGCGAAGTGATTGAGCACGCCGGTGCGTTTGCTTTTGCCCTCCCCGACTTATGTCGCCGCGTGGTCGACCTCGGTTCAGGAGCGGGAGTCCCTGGCTTGGTGGTAGCCGAGTTGCGACCCGAGCTAGAGATCACCTTGGTTGACCGTCGAGGAAAACGCACCGATGCACTCGAGCGCGCCATTGTGTCGTTGGGGTGGAGCCATCGGGTGCACGTGGTGTGCGCCGATGTTGGCACACTCACTCGACAAGACGAGTGGCAAGAAACTTTTGATGCGGCGATGTCGCGCGGATTCGGACCGCATGAAACCACTTTGAAGTATTCCGCGGCACTCGTGCGACCCGGAGGAACCGTGCTCTTGAGTGAGCCGCCAGCAGGTAGCGCCAGCCGCTGGGAGCAGGCACTGGTTGAGGGCGCCGGGCTCGAGGGGCCGGAGTTGATATTGCACCTGGCGCGCTTCACCAAAAAAACGGAGCGTTGAAAAAGATCCCCAATGTTCCACGTGGAACATCTATTTCTGAGAAAAATGCGGGTCGAATGGGCAATAACTGGGAGTTATTGAGCAAAAACGATGTTCCACGTGGAACATTTTATTTCCCCATCCACCCACCATTGAGGCAGACGGGAGTAATATGGAGGCATGTCAACCTCTACAACGGGACCCCGCATCATCGCTGTTTCCAACAATAAAGGTGGCGTAGCGAAGACCACCTCGACGGTCAACCTCGGCGCTTGTTTTGCCGAGATGGGGTTTCGGACCCTCATCATCGACCTTGACCCGCAGGGCAATGCATCCTCATCGCTGGGCATCGACACCCGTGATCTGGAGAACACCATCTATGACGTGCTCATTCAAGAGGTGCCGCTGGAAGATGCGGTGGAACCCACTGCAGTGAAAAACCTCTTTATTGTTCCGTCGAACATCAACCTGGCCGGAGCAGAAATTGAGCTCGTATCGGCCTTTGGGCGCGAGGGTCGCTTGCGCAACGCCATTGCCCCCGTTGCCGACCAGTGGGACTACATCCTCATCGACTGCCCACCGTCGGTAGGTTTACTCACCGTGAATGCGCTGACCGCAGCAACAGAAATCATCACGCCAGTTCAGACGGAATACATTCCGCTGGAAGGCATTGAGATTTTGTTGAAGAACCTACACCTCATTCGCAAGAACTTGAACCCCAACCTCCCCGACCCCACCTTTTTGTGCGTGATGTATATGCGCAATAATTTGGCCGATCAGGTGGTGGAGGAGTTGCGTAACAAATTTGGAGCGCGTGTCTACGAGACCGTGATTCCCCGCAATGTGCGCTTAAGTGAAGCACCATCATTTGGACAGCCCATCACCACCTTCGACTCCAGCTCTTCTGGCGCCAAGGCGTATCGGGCAGCAGCAAAGGAGATTGTCAGTGGCGCGTAAAAGTGGATTAGGTAAAGGTCTTGGAGCTCTCATTACTGCCGACCTGGTAGAGAAAACTGAAGTTGGCGCAGCGACTGGGGTCAACGGCCCTCTCTTACGCGATGTTCCTGTGCAATCCATTGAGGCAAACCCCAATCAACCACGTGTGCATTTCGACGAAAGTGCGTTGTCGGAACTCACCGACTCCATTCGAGCCATTGGTGTATTGCAGCCCATCTTGGTACGCCAAATTGCCGATGGAAAATATCAGCTCATTGCAGGCGAAAGGCGTTGGCGTGCAGCAACACGAGCTGGCCTCGCCACTGTTCCTGCAGTGGTGCGCCCTACCGACGATGTTGCATCAGTCGAGCAGGCATTGGTAGAGAACCTTCATCGACAAGATCTCACCCCGCTCGAAGAAGCATCGGCGTATCAGCAGTTGATGGATGACTTTGCTTTCACGCATGAGAAAATTGCCAGCCGGGTAGGGAAAAGCCGTTCAGCCATTACCAACGCATTGCGCCTTCTTACTTTGCCACCCAGCATTCAACACTTGTTGGCCGACGGTCGCTTAGCTGCTGGGCACGCCAAAGCAATATTGGGAACTCCCGATCGGGCATTCCAAGAACAGTTGGCTCGCCGTGCGGTGGATGAAGGTTGGTCGGTGCGCGCAGTAGAAGACGCGGTACGTGAGCGCCAGGGCGGAAAGCCCATAGTTGAAGTAGACGAACCTGCTCAGCCCACGGGGAAAAAGCCAGCGTTACGGCCACCAGGTTTATTGGAACTCGAAAACCTCTTGAGCGAGTTTCTCGCAACCAAAGTGACCGTAACAATGAACGGGAAGCGCGGCCGGGTGGGCATCGACTTTGCGGACCTCGAAGATCTGGAACGGATCTACCGCAAGATGACCGAACAGGCGTAACGCGCTACAAAGAGTCTCGATGTCTAGACGAGGGTGATGTCAACCTTGCCTGGAGGTTACACACAGCCTGTGGATAAACCTTAGGATAACACGGGGAAAACCTTGTGTATTGTCTGTGGATAAAGCTGTGGATTACTGCTGCGTTAAAACTGATGCAACGGCTTCGGCAACTTCTGGCCCGTGTTGGGTGATGACATCAAATGGTCCAAGGCTGCACATCACTGCCGGCATACGCGTTTCTCGCAAAATAGGAAGGCGCATTCCTACGCAGTTCACGGTGAGAGAGGGCAATGCGGCTCTGAGCGCATCGGCGATGGCATTGCTGAGCAGTTCTCCACCTGCCGAACTGAAGCCGGGCACTGCATAAAAAGCAATGGTGCACGTGGGTTCGGCATGTGCTTCGAGTCCAATATAGGTATCGGCGTGAAAATGATTGGCGGCCAAAACGTGTGCGGCAACATCGGGCTCATCGACCAACATCACAATTTCGTGAGCACCGCGCAGAGCGCGAGAAATGAGGCGGGCCACCCCGCTGAGCCCGCCAAATTGGCCCACCACAACACGACGCAATTTTCTGTCATCACCTGTGGCGCGAAAGCGCTCGGTGTCGCGCAGAGAAGAGATGCCGGGGCCTTCTCCGGTTTGAGAACTCAAGCGCTCAAGCGCGGCCACCGTGTCGGTGCTGCAAATGCCGTCGATAGAGATACCCGCATTTTTTTGAAACTCACTAATGGCACGCGCCAGAAGCGGGCCAAAGATGCCATCGACACGACCACAATCGAACCCTAAACGCGAAAGCAATGATTGCAGTTGTGTGACATCGTCTCCACGAAAGTTTGGTGAGGTGAGATACAACATGCGATCACCGAGCGACCACGATGCTTCAACAAGTGCGCTCCACGCTGCTATATCGCACACACCGTCAGTGCGTAGGCCGCGCGATGCTTGAAACTCTACGAGAGCTTTTTCTGTGGCAGCACAAAAGAAACCCTCTTCATCGAGAGTGTGTTGAATGAAGCCACAACTGCGTAGCCGTCGCTGGAGGTCGCGAACGGTCTCGCTGCGTTGGCCAGCAGTTAGAGGGAAGGGGTCAGAAATTCTGACAACTCCTGCAAGAGTGCGCCCTTGCCTTTTGCACCAACGAGGCGCTTCACAAGTTCGCCATTGTTGAACAACAACAATGTAGGAATACTCATGACGCTGTAACGCTGAGCAATGTCACCGTGTTCATCAACGTTGAGTTTGCTGATCACAAGAGAATCTTTTTGTTCAACAGCAATTTCCGCAAGTATGGGAGCAATCATTTTGCATGGGCCACACCATTCGGCCCAGAAGTCGACAAGAATTGGTTTGCTTGAACCATTTACTGTTTCGTCGAATGTAGAACTGGTGAGAGTAACAATGCCGTCTGCCATGGGGGCTCCTTTTTTCTTCTCTTACTGAAGTCTAGGCGGGAGAAGCGTGCTCTGACTCGAGCCAGCGCTCACAATCGATGGCGGCCATGCATCCCGACCCTGCAGCAGTAATTGCCTGACGATAGGTGTGGTCTTGCACATCGCCGCAGGCGAAAACCCCAGGAATATTGGTGTATGACGAACCAGGGCGAGTAGCGAGATAGCCGTTTTCTTCCATGTCGAGCATACCTGTGAAAAGGTCAGTATTCGGCTTATGGCCAATGGCAATGAAGAGACCAGTTACATTCATTTGGGAACGTTCACCTGTCACCGTGTCTTCGAGCACGATGCCTTCGAGTGCGTCGGTTCCTTGCAGTTCAACAACTGCGCTATTCCATTTGAACTCTATGCGCTCATTATTTTCTGCACGAGCACGCATAATTTTTGATGCACGCAATTCTGAACGACGATGCACGATGGTGACTTTTGAAGCGAACTTAGTGAGGAAGGTTGCCTCTTCCACCGCGCTGTCACCGCCACCAACGACAACAATTTCTTTGCCTCGGAAAAAAAATCCGTCGCATGTTGCGCATGTAGAAACACCATGACCAACGAGTGCAATTTCATTGGGAAGACCTAACCACAACGATTTCGCACCGGTACTCACAATGATGGAATCGGCGGTGAATTCTTGATCGCGTGTCCACACACGAAAAGGACGTGCAGAAAAATCAACGCGAGTGGCTTTGTCGGTGAGAAACGATGCGCCGAAACGCGCTGCTTGTTCACGAAAACGAGCCATGAGCTCTGGGCCCATAATGCCCTCAGGAAAACCAGGAAAGTTTTCTACTTCAGTCGTGAGCATGAGTTGTCCACCGGGTTGATCGGTGGTGGAAGACAGTTCACCTTCAATGATGAACGGGCTGAGATTGGCACGAGCGGTATAAATAGCTGCAGTGAGCCCAGCAGGCCCAGAGCCAATGATGAGGACGTGATGATGTGTTGCCATAAGAGTCTCCAAAGAAATAGTGGGGGTTAGGAATTGAGTTCGTCAGATTTACGATGCTGCTTGCGCGCAACGAGTAGACCAATGAGAAAAAAAAGACTGCCCAAAATGAGATACGAAGACCATACGGCCGTTGTGCGCGAAAAGGCAGTGTCGAGTGCGGCCTGCAGTGCCCGTGTTGCGCCAATGGCAACGAGAACGATCATGATGACGACGCCAGTGGCAACTAAAAAGCCATAAACAATGCCACGCACCACAGTGATAACCGGGCGGGTAGTGCGGTCGCGAACAAAGACCACCCACTTGTCGATGAAGGCAACGGTGTTGCGCGCCCAATCGGGGTCGGTGAATGGGTTAGAGAGCACGTATTCAGCCTAATGGCTAAAGGTGTTTCTCTTCGGGAACAGCTATTTGGCCGGTACTTGCCACAAGATATCGCAAGTGATGGCGTTGTACACGGTGAGAGTGGGAACGCCATTACGTACTTCTTTGGCAACGAGCGCAGGTGGGCTACCCGCAATAAGGAAGGTGTCGGTGGTGGAAACTTCTGTACTCACACACGCGCGGGAGTTAACGCTTTCGGTAGGTGCGGCATTTTTTACTAAGGAAACTTCGGCGGGCGAATTATTGTCGCGGTTTCCGAGGCCAAGCCCTAATGCAAAAAGCCCAACGGCAGCCACGGCACTCAACGCTATGAAGACGCGATTCGGGCGCCGCGACGCGAGCGAAACCACATTGCTGAGTTCGTTTGTCTCAGTGCTTGCAATGTGGCCTAAGGCAACGGCAATGTGTTCATCGCGTACGGCGGGGGCGAGGGTGGTGCCTAAATGACGCAAAGCAGCCTCGAGCGGGCCATTGTCGGTGGGGTCAAGAGAAGGTGTGGTCATGATGATGAACCCGTCGGTGGAGGTGACGGGGCACCTAAGTTTGGTTCGTCTGGAGGAGAAAGTGTTGTCGGGTCGGCCAATTTCTCGGCAAGAAGCTTTTTCCCCCTGGCCAAGCGCGACCTGACGGTGCCAACTGGAACCTCAATCACAACCGCAATATCGGCATAATCGAGGTCCGAGATGTAGCGCAAGACCACCACAGCACGAAATTCTTCGGGCAAAGTTCCTAAGGCTTGGGCAACTCGTGATGAGTCAACAAGGTGTTCAGCAAGAAGAGCGGTGGGGTCGACAGCATGTTCACTCGCCAATGTGTGGGCACTTGCGGCGTCATTTAATGGAACGGTTCCAACATTTCGACGAATCCGTCGAATTTCATCAATTGCCGAGTTTATTGCAATGCGGTAGATCCAGGTCGATAGAGCTGCTTTCCCGTCGAAACGAGGGAGGCCTTTGACAATGGCAATGAGAGCATTTTGGACGGCGTCGTCGGCACTTTCTCGGCTGAGCAACATGCGGTGACATACCGAGTGAACGGCGCTGTAGTGCACACGTAACAACTGGTCGACTGCTGAAATGTCGCCGGACTGGGCGCGTTCAAGAAGGCGCTCAGTGTCCATACGGGAAGGCTAGCCACAGACCATTCTTACGGTGCGGACGCTGAAACAAAACTGATGTCGTTGATGACACCCTGGAATGGGTTTGTGGTGGAACACTGTGGGCTGCGTGCTGCTGAACGTAAGTAAACAAGGACGTACTGCGAAGGTGCGGAGATGTTGAAGGTGGCTTCCCCGGGGTTGTCGCCTGCAGAGCCAGCAAGTGCAGGCCCCCAACCCGCAAGCGTGCCCGGCTTTGTGTCGGAATAACCGTAAACATCGATCTCCCAGGGGGCATAACCGAAGTCGACAGACAATGTTCCTGTGCTGCGACCCGACAACTCGGCAACGAAACCCACGCCGTTTTTACTTCCGAAGTGATTGTTGCCGTAGCACACGGTGCGCCACTGAGTTCCCGACTTGCCATCACGCAAATTGGGGAGCTGGTCATCGTTTTCAATGTTGTCATCGCCATCGGGGTCATAACTACTCACACTGACAATGTTGACCGGCCCCGTCGCTACGGGTGTTGTGGAGGCACTTGCAGCGGGTGTTGTGGAAGGTGACGACATGCTGCGCCACAACACAAAGCCAGCGAGCACCACACCAATGACCACTGCGGCCGCCAATATTGAGGTTGGTGTGATGCGGTGAGCACGTTTTCCCAAAGCCTTATTCACTGGCCGCGACGAACTTGAACTGCGAGAGGACTCGGTGCGCGCGGTGGGCTCGCTGATAACTGGTTCGCCAGGAATTGTTGTTACTGGCATGGTGTTGCCATATGGCGGGGTTAAACCTGTTGGTGTTCCATCTAAACCAATTTCGCGCGCGGCGTAAAGTGCAGCACGCACTGCTTCGCCAGAAGGCTGTCGTTGCTCTGGATCACGGGCCAACATTTGATGAATGATGCGCACTAATACTGGCGGCAATGTCGGGCGAATTTTTGAAATGTCGGGCGCATCACCTTGCACACGGGCCAGCGCAGTTTCTACATCGGTGCCACCAACGAATGGCACCCGACCCGCTAAGCATTCATAAAGCACAAGGCCAAGTGAGTATAAATCTGCACGCCCATCTAGCTTTTTCCCACTTACTTGCTCGGGCGATAAGTACTTAGCAGTACCCATCATGATGTTGTCATTAGTGAGATCAGATTCATTTCCGCTTAAAGTTTTCGCAATTCCAAAGTCGGTGAGAAGCACGCGCCCACTTGGAGTAATGAGAATGTTTGCCGGCTTAATATCGCGGTGGACAAGATCTTTCGCATGTGCTGCATCGAGTGCGGTTGCTACTGCCATACCAATATGAACAGTAAGACTAGGGCTAATACGATGCACTTTGTCAAGGAGTTCGCGCAGACTTTGGCCATTGATGTATTCCATGACAACTGCTTGCCGGCCAGCATCTTCTACAACGTCGTAGACCGTCACGATGTTGGGTGAACTCAGTGCCGCTGATGCTTTTGCTTCGCGGCGAAAGCGCTCATTTCCCACACGGTCATCGTCGTGATGCGCTCGCATTACTTTGACAGCTACATCACGGTCGAGTGAGGTGTCTTTTGCTAACCACACTTCCGCCATGCCGCCTTGACCAATGCGACGCACCAATCGATAGCGCGCACCAATAAGCGTGTTGGGTACAAGTGAAGAAGACATTGCTGTGCATCACGCTAGTTGCGCAGCGTTGCACGATTGAGGCAATGCGATGGGAAGAAGCGTTTTTATTCAGCGTCGAAAAATGCAACACCGATGGTGCCGCGACCAGCATGTGCGCCGATGACTGCACCAATGTCGCCTACTTCGATACTGCCTGAGTAGATGGCACGCAGTGACGCGAGGAACGCATCGGTGTCGTCGCAGTCGGCTTGCAAGACGGCGAGGTCAGAAATGTTTCCGTGCTCTTTCACTTTTTCTAACAAGAACGCGAGTGCCTTCGAGCGCGTGCGCTGGCGACCACCCTCTTCTACTTTGCCGTCTCGTACGTCAATAATGGGCTTGATGGACAGCGCTGATGCCAACATTCCCTTCACACCGCCAATGCGGCCGCCTTTTTTCAGGTTCTCCAGGGTGTCGAGCGCACCGTACACATGCACGCGATGGCTGAGTGCCGTGGCGAGGGCGGCAACTTCACTGAGGCTTGCACCTTGTTCGGCCTTGACCGCACAAGATGTTGCAATGATGCCTTGACCCATTGACACACTGCGTGAATCGATTACCTGCACCGAAAAGGGGCTCGCCGTGTCTTCGCCCACGAGGCGGGCTGCAATTTCGGCGCTTTGCATTGTGGCCGATACGCCAGACGATAACGAGACCACGAGCACACCTGTTGCGCCTTCGCTTTGCAGGCGGCGGTAGGCAGCCTCAAACTGGCCAGGTGAGGGGGCGGCAGTTTCAGGAAGGACTGGGGACGCTGTGCACTTTGCCCAAAATTCCTTCGGAGTGAAGTCTTCACCATCGATGTAGTCGGTCTCGCCGAAGCGAATAGTGAGGGGTACAACAACAATTTTGTGTTGTGCAATGAGGTGCTGCGGGAGGTCACAAGCGCTGTCGGTAACAATACGGATCGTCATAATGCTTCTACCGTAGTGCCTTATTCTGGGGCGACGAGTGCTGAAAGGGCACGCCGGCGCCGTGAACGCCAGTTATGCGCCCACCATGTGAGTAAAACAATAATGGCGGTAGCGCTCACCACAAGACCAAGACCCGCAAGGGCGCTGACGCGGGCGGTCACTTCCAACTCCTCTGTGAGTGGGCTGTTGCCACGCGGAGTAAAAAGTTGGAAATACACCGGGAAGCGACCATTACTTCGCGCCACCACCTTCACCGCAATGTTGGTACTGGAATTGGCAGGCAGCTCAATGACTTGAGAGTTCTGGGGAAAGGTGAGCTTTGCACTGCGATACCGCAGAATTACCTTCGTGGCCGTAGCGCTTGTATTTTTTACTTGCAATTGAATTTCACTGTTATGACCACTCAAGGTGAAGTTGGCAGACTTCGGCAAACTCACAGAAGTGCGTACGTCAGAAATGGATGAGGAAATGGCGTCGATGTACGCCGCACTTTGCGCTGGCGTTGCGGTGCGTGCAGCGGAGTATGCGGTCAATGTGTTCCACGTGCCTATGCGCGGGTCATCTGCCAAAAGCATTGATGAAGTATTGGCGATGCGCTGTAAAAGTTTGGTGAAGGTGGCTTTGAGGCCTTCTAAAGAGGTGTCTTCACCTTGGCGCAAAGTAATTGGCTGGCTTGAAGTGGGTGCCGAAGGAAGCCCTGGTTGGGAGGTAAAGGTAAGCACGGGGCTGGAATTGATGATGCGAAATAATTGACGCATCACGGCCACATTCATGATTTCTCCTGTTGATGAGCTGAGGAGAACTTGACGTTGTTGGGCCTGTGGAGCAGTAAATGAGAGCTCCTCGCGCTGAACGATGAGCTCGGCCGATATGCGCGTAGCACGTTCCAAAGGTGTCAGTGATTCAGTTTCCATGACGCGTGCATATTGGGGGTCGGTGCCATAGATCGACAGTGAGCCGCCATCGGGAAGCTTGGTGAGGTACGCCACTGCCGAGTCGAGTGGCGCATCAAATGATTTTTGAGCGCTCGGCGTGAGTATTACTTGCCTTGTACCTAAGTCGCGCAACAGCGTGGCTCCGGCTGCAGTGAGCGGGTCGGCAAGCACCGCGGCATCGCGCGAAGGGCTTTTTTGCATGAGCGCGGTGGTGGCATCTTCACCAGCAGTGAGTTGTCGGGCAAAAAGTTCTTGAAGGCCAACATGAGCAATAGCGCTGGGGTTATAAGGCACCTGAGTTGTGGCACTCAAAGTATGGATGCCTAGCAAGTCTCGAATGTCATCTAGAAGAAGTTTGTCTTCGGTGGTTTCTGAGAGCGCTAACGCATTAAGCAAGTCAGGTTGAAGTACGAGTAGTGAACCTTGGCCGATACCAGAAAAGACATTGGCAAATTTTTGAAGAAGCGCACGAGCGTCGGCACTGAGTGCGATTGCGCCTGTAGCGCTCAGACTTGGAGGTGTAGTCACGCTGACAACGGGAAGCACGCCAAGGCGATCTTGCTGTGTCAGCACGGATGCATCATTTGCAGAAAAATGATGAATGAAAGTGGTGGTTGTGGCACGCACTTCATTGCCGGAATACACGGTAAATGTCAGTGGGTACACCCCTGATTGATTCATGTATAGCCCAGCTGTTGCTGACGTTTTCGTGGTGGTGGGCAACTCCACAATGAATCGACCAGCAGAATTTCGTGTGATGCTCAATGTGTTGAGGCGAACGCCATCGAGTGGCTCAGGAACGACGTTCTCTTCAGTGATGTCGCGGAATGCTTGACGTGTGGCGAGGCGTTTCGACAGAACAACATCAAGCTCAATATTGTCTTGAGGGGTAATGGGCTTGCCATTTTCGTTAATAGCAATAGTAAAACGCATTGTGGCATTATCGAGAACGGTAAAACTTTGTTGTGTGAGACCAATAGAAACTTGTGTAACAGGTGCCGATGCTGCATACGTGCCATGCGGGAGCATGAGTGCACCGAGGCATATCAACACACAAGAAACGATAAGTGGCTTTAACCGGTGCATGGGCGCTCAAGTACGTAAAGCGAATATGACATAGGTGTAAAACCAAGTGAACGATAGAGCGAGAGGGCTGCCGTGTTAGTGATATCGGTGTTGACTAACGCGTGTTGCATACCACGAGAACCTAACCAGTGCATTGCATCGAGTACTAACTTTCGCCCTTGGCCACAACGTTGTGCGCTGGGGTGTACTGCAAGGCGCTGAATGTAGCCGTACCGCGGTTCTGCTGGGCTGGGCGTGAACCCTGAAAGGCAATAACTGGAAGTGCGGCGCAACCGAGATGGCCCAAGGCCACGCAAGCGATGAAATTGGGTTGCCTGTTTGGTAGCGAGCAATGCAGGCGGGTCAATTGCCCACTCGCCATGAAATGCTGCGCAGTCAATACGCACGGCTTGCGCGGCAGTGATGCGCTGGGCAGACGCCGGCTGCGCAGTGGAAGGGACGTTCTGCAGTGGCGCAGTGAGCAGCGAGAGCTCTTGTTTCACGGAAAAACCCACAGTGGCGAGTATGCCAGCAAGTTGCGGGCTCACCGCGTTCGTTCTCACTCGTGCGAATCCACCGTGTTGAGCGGTCCCGAGCCACATTTTCACGACGTCACTGGTAATGGTTGCCTCGGGGTGATGGCCGCTGCGCAAAGTGAGGAGCGCTGTGGTTGGGTCGTAGGGCCAGTTGCCAAAGAGGGGGGCAACGGGGCGAGGTTCCATAAACACACATATGACCGTAGTGGTCGGGCTTCATCTGCGTAGCCTGAAAGTCTGATGATTCCCGAACGCTTTACCCCTGTCTTAGAGGAACTTGCTCCGCTCACTGCTCGCTTTGCCGCGGCAAATAAGCGCCTGTACCTGGTGGGCGGCACGGTGCGCGATCTTTTACTGGGTCCAGCTAGCGATGCACATCTGCCCGGAGCATCACCAGACATGGATTTCGACGCCACAACGGATGCTTTACCGCACGAAATTAAGTCCATCATCGAGGGCTGGGCCGATGCAGTGTGGGCACAGGGCGAAAAATTTGGCACCATCGGCGCCAAAAAGAATGGCCGCGTTTACGAAATCACCACACACCGCGCCGAGGCGTATTCACCCGATTCCCGTAAACCCGATGTGCAATTTTCTGACGACATTGAGGCCGACCTCTCTCGTCGTGACTTCACCATTAATGCAATGGCACTCGAGCTCACTTCATCTAGTCCTGTTTTAGTTGACCCCTTCAATGGGGCAGCCGACCTCATGACAAAAGTTCTGCGCACGCCATTGTCGCCAGAAGAAAGTTTTAGTGACGACCCACTGCGCATGTTGCGCGCGGCGCGCTTTCTTTCGGCGCTCAATCTCACTGCGGAACCAGGCCTTATTGAAGCAGTGAAAAGTATGGCAACTCGCCTCGACATCATTTCGCGCGAACGCATTCAGCACGAACTCGATCGACTGCTCACCACCGATCACCCCACTGCAGGTTTGTGGTTTATGGTCAACACGGGGCTTGCTGCCCAATTCTTTCCCGAGTTGCCCAACATGAGCGTGGAGCAAGACCCTATTCATCGCCACAAAGATGTACTCACGCATACGTTGGCTGTGGTGGAAAATGTGCGCCCCGATGCGCACCCCACTTTTGACTTTCGCATCACTCGCCTTGCTGCTTTATTTCATGACATTGGTAAACCAAAAACGCGCGCAATTGATAAAGGAAAAGGAATCACTTTTCATCACCATGAAGTAGTTGGTGCACGAATGACGCGCGATCGTTTGAAGGCATTGAAGTATTCCAGCGAAGACGTGCAGGCAATTACAGCACTTGTTGAATTGCATTTGCGCTTTCATACATATCAAATGGGATGGACCGATTCTGCCGTACGTCGTTACGTGCGCGATGCGGGGCCATTGCTCAACGAACTCAATGTGCTCACTCGTTGCGACTGCACCACACGTAATGAACGTAAAGCACTGGTGTTATCGCAGCGCATGGATGAACTTGAAAAACGCATTGCAGAGTTGATGGAAAAAGAAGAACTCGCCGCATTGCGCCCCGAGCTTGATGGTGTTGAAGTGATGCAACGCCTTGGTGTTCAACCTGGACGCGAAGTAGGAAAAGCACTTAATTTTCTGATGGAAATTCGCCTCGAAGAAGGTTTACTGGGCTGCGAAGAAATTGGTCGCCGGCTAGATGCGTGGTGGAGCGAACAAAAAAATTAAGAACCAAGTTTGCGCGCGCGAATTGCAAGTGTTGTAGGAACAAGTGCGCGCGGGGCATTCAGCGCCATGAGTTCATACAACAGATCAATAGCAAAGTTGCTGCGTTGTAATGACATGCATAGTTCACCAATGGTGAGTGCACCATCAGCTCCGTAAGGGCGGCGCGCCACAGCATCGTCATTGTCAAACATCGCAGCTGCTGGGTGCTCAACCACTGCAACAAAAGATGCTTCTGATTTCAACACACGATGCACTTGGCGCAAGAGACGGTCGATGTCGTCAACAGAGTTCAGTTTGTCAATACACAACACAAGGTCTAGCGAAGAGCTTGTAACGAAGCCCATGTCGGCAAGCTCTGCCTGATGAAACTCAACGCGTACTTCTGCCGTTTCAGCGGTGCGTCGGGCAAGGGCAATACGCTCAGCAGAATTATCGATGGCCATGGCACGCGCCCCCGACTGCGCCATCGCCACAGAGTTGGCATGCCCATAGGGCAACCCAAGCTCGAGAACGCGCTTTCCCTTCACATCACCCACCAGGCGCAATTCGGCATCGTTGGCCACATGGGGGCCAAAAGAGATGGTGTGTTGAGGAGGTTCAGAAACTGCCATAGAAGAAGTGTGGCAAGAGCACCGTTGCTCATGAGGGATATGCGGTGACTATCGTGAAGGCATGAGCTTTACGGCGGGATCATTACGAGGCGCAGGGGGTGCAGTCGACCACCGTCTAGCTCGCCAGCACCTCATCAACGAATACCGCCGGGGGCGCCTCAGCATCGATCAAATATGTGACGCTCACCCCGAACTCATGCGTGCGGCACGGAACTTTGGGGAAGAGTCGCGGGTGAAGTGCCCCATTTGCGCCGACGACCAATTGGTTTTGGTGACCTATGCCTTTGGTCCGCACCTCCCCTCTCACGGACGATGTGTGACCACTCGGTCGGAAATGGCCCAGATTCAACGGCGAGCAAATGCCGGAACGGGAACTGGCGAGTACACGGCCTACGTGGTGGAGGCCTGCCGCTTGTGTCGCTGGCATCACCTCGTACGCATGGTGCCCATTGCCTCCCAGCGCGCCGCCTCGGCGTAATTAAACCCATATATTGCAAGGGTTTCAGAAAATTTGGGCGGGAAGTAACACCCTTGGCACACAATAGAGGAAATGGAATGTGCGCCCGCTTCTCGTCGTGTTGTTCAGACTTGCCGATACGCTGTTATTTCCTTATCCACCCTGCCCCTCACGGGGCCACGGTCCGTACCGTGTCCGAAGGGAGTACATGCACATGAAACGTGCTTATGAATTAATGGTCATCCTCAGTGGCGACCTCGACGATAATGCAGCGCAGTTGCAGGTAAAGGCCGTCACGGCCTCTATTACTGCCGTTGGTGCCAGTATTCACGGAAACCCCGACTGGTGGGGCAAGCGCCGTTTCGCGTATCCCATCAATAAAAAAGAAGATGGCTATTACGTCGTCTACAACGTCGAGGCTCTTGGTGGAGCTTTAAATGAAGTTGAGCGCACGCTCCGTATTGCCGATGAAGTGGTTCGTCACAAGCTCATGCGCTTGCCCGATCACGAAGCAGCACGCCGCGGCATGATGGCCGTGAGCGCGTAGTCGGCTTTTCATTCACGAAAAGTTCCACAAACTACTTACGTAGAGGAGATACATATGTCAGAGAACTCCATCACCCTTGTCGGTAATCTCACCCGAGACCCAGAACTGCGCTTCACCACTGGTGGGCGCGGAGTGGCCTCTTTTGGAATCGCCGTTGGCCGCCGTTATCAGGTCAATGGTGAATGGCAAGAGCAAACCTCGTACTTCAATATCACTGCATGGGGCCAACTTGGCGAAAACGCAGCGGCAACCTTTACCAAAGGCACCCGCGTCATCGTGACTGGCCGCCTCGAGCAGCGTGAATTCACCACCCGTGAAGGCGATAAGCGCACGGCAATTGAAGTCGTGGCCGATGAAATCGGACCCAGCTTGCGTTGGGCAACAGCCCAAGTTGAGCGTCAATCCAGCAAAGGTGGCGATTCCGCCGCCCCCCGCGAAACATCCAGCAACAATTCTCCCGACCCGTACGTGGGTGGGGAAGAAGAACCCTTCTAGAACGAAACTGTAGAGAGAATCATGACAAGTAAATCAAACAAAATCCGTATGGCGAAAGCCGCTATTCGCAAAACCGGAAAAAAGAAGCCAAACGCCATCGACACCGAGCGCGTCAAGTTTGTTGACTATAAAGACATCAACTTGTTGCAGCGCTTTATGTCTGACCGCTCTAAAATTCGTGGTCAGCGCATTGCCGGCACCACTGTTCAACAGCAGCGTGATATTGCGAGCGCAGTGAAAAACGCTCGTGAGATGGCCCTTTTGCCGTACGCCAAGCGCGTGTCTTCTACTCGTGCACCCCGCCCAGGATCCGACCGTGAAGATCGCGAAGATCGTGGCGACCGCGGTAATCGTGGCGAGCGCAGTGAGCGCAGCGACAACCGCGCACCTCGCGAGAGCACTGTTGCTGCCGTCGCTACAGAGAACACCGATGTTGTAGAAATCGTAACGAATGGTGAGGAAGCCTGATGTTAAAAGTCATTTTGCGTAGCGACATTAAAGGTCTCGGCAACCGTGGCGACATCGTCAATGTTGCCGATGGTCATGCCCGCAACTTCTTGTTGCCAAATGGTCACGCCATCACGGCAACCGACGGTGCAGTGGCACAAGCAGCAGCAATGCGTAAGGCACGAGCCGCTAAAGAACGGGCCACTCGCGAAGCAGCACTTGAAGTTGCAGCGCGTTTGAACGCTGTTACTTTGTCGGTGCCCGCTAAGGCCGGTAACGAAGGTCGCTTGTTCGGCTCAGTTACTAGTGCCGACATCGTGGCTGCTGTGAAGAGCCAAACAGGTATCGAAATTGAGCGCCGCGATGTAGACATCGAAGCTCCTATTCGTACATTGGGTCAGCATTCGGTAGTGGTCTCGTTGTACCACGACGTCACGAGCACTGTCTCGGTCGATGTCGTTGCTCAATAGTTATCCACAGAACACACTCGGCACATCACAGGCTTATCCACAAGTCTTACCCCTAGTAATCCACAAGGTATCTCAGGCAAGGTAAGAGTCGTGTCCGATACATATAACGCTTCACCAGCACGCGTCACCGCTCGCGTGCCGCCACACAACCTCGATGCCGAGGTCTCGTTACTCGGCGCCATGTTGTTGTCGAAAGACGCCATTGGTGCTTGCTCGGAACGCGGTGTTGTTCCTGGCGATTTTTATAAGCCGGCGCACCAACATATTTTCGACGCTATTCAAGCACTCACCACCATGGGCGAGCCTGTCGATGTGGTCACGGTGTCCGACAAATTGCAGCGTGCTGGCCTCATCGACACCGTCGGTGGAATCGACTATTTAGTCGACCTGCAAAACCGCACTCCTGCTGTATCGAGCGCCGACCGCTATGCGCGCATCGTGCGCGAAACCGCACTCTTGCGTGGCCTCATTAGCGCAGCGTCAGCCATTGCTGAAATTGCCTACAGCCAGCCCGACAATATTGAAAATGCTCTCGACCAAGCCGAGTCGCGCATCTTCGACGTCGCGCAAAACCAAGTGACCGAATCTTTAGTGCGCATTAACGACCTCATGCCAGAGACCATGACGCACCTTGAAGACATCATGGAGCGCGGCGACCCTATTACCGGCGTGCCCTCGGGCTTTAACGATCTCGACGATTTGTTGTCGGGCTTTCAACCCGGCACGCTCAACATTATTGGTGCGCGCCCGGCAATGGGTAAGAGTGCATTCGCAATGGGCATGGCTGTCAACGTAGCCACCATCACGCAAAAACCCGTTTTGTTTTTCTCTTTGGAAATGGGCCGTGCCGAATTATCACAACGTATTTTGTCGAGTGAAGCGCGAGTCGATAGTGCGAAGTTGCGCAGCGGTCGTTTGAACGACGAAGACTGGCGCCGCATTGGCCGCGCCATTGGGCGCCTTTCTATTCCGTTGTACATCGACGACAACTCATCGGTCACTGTTATGGAAATTCGTGCAAAGGCACGACGCATTGCTTCACAATACGACGGCATCGGCATGATTGTTATCGACTATTTGCAGCTCATGGGTGGCAA
Source organism: Bifidobacterium breve (assembly GCA_945869715.1). Classification (GTDB taxonomy): domain Bacteria; phylum Actinomycetota; class Acidimicrobiia; order Acidimicrobiales; family Ilumatobacteraceae; genus F1-20-MAGs119. Next base: position 5,515 of record CAMBPP010000002.1, on the reverse strand, counting down.
CTCTGGTTCAGAAAACCGCCAGCTTGAGGTCAGTGAAATTAGTCGTAACTTAAAAATTTTGGCACGCGATTTTAAAATTCCCGTTGTTGCACTCAGTCAGTTGAGTCGTGGTCTTGAGCAACGCCAAGACAAGCGGCCCACACTGTCTGACTTGCGAGAGTCGGGCGCGTTAGAGCAAGACGCCGACGTGGTGATGTTCTTGTACCGCCCGGGTGTTTACGAAGACGACCCGCAACGCAAAGCCGATGCGTATCTCAACGTGGCAAAGCATCGCGCCGGCGCAATTGGCGACGTGCGCTTAGTATTTCAAGCGAACTACACCCGCTTTGAAAACTTCACAGCAAAAGGACAATGACACATGTTTCTTGGCGAAGATCTTTTGGCATATCTCGTTCTCGCATTAGGTGGCGCATTGTGCGTTGGCAACATACTCGCCCTTGTAAAACCACCACCGCGACCAAATAGTGAAGAAGATCTTCCGCGCGCACCCATTGTGCGCACTGTGACCATGGCAGTTATTGGTGGCATTGCCGCTGCATGGGCACTCGCCAGTTTGGTCAGCTAACGCTTAAAAAGGCCGTATAAATAGTAAAAGGGCGGGCGCCGAAGCACCCGCCCTTTTCTTTCTCGTGAGAGAAAGTAGTTCTTACTTAATATTCCAGAGAGCCTTGAACTGATCGGCCTGGGTCTTTGGACCCTTCCAGTTCTGGAGGCCGCCACCGTCAAGAATTGCCTGAGCAGCTTCTGCTGTATCAACAATGAATGTCTGAAGTGCGGCACCTGTGCGCTCTTCGGTGTATGTATCACCTAATGAGTCGAGCACCATTGCGTGAGCCATGATCCATGAGGCTTCAGCCTTAGGGTTCGAGGTCCATGCAGAGTTCGTGCCGTCAATTACTTCTTGCAAGTTTGGTGCCGAGAAGTCTCCACCAACAAGCTTCACGTCTGTGATGCCAGCGGTCTTCAATGCAGCACTTACTCCTGTTGGCAAGCCACCAAAAGCGAAGAGAACGTAGTTCACATCGGTGTTCTCTTGGAGGTATGAAGCCACAGCCTGTGGAACTTTGCCACCACCGAGGTCTTCAATGGTCACAGGAATCACGTCGAAGGTGCACTTTGCACAACCAGCAGCAAGGGCAGCCTTCTGTGCGTTTTCTGCAGCTACGAGAACTGGGAAGTCACGAATGTTGACCATAACTACTTTTGCTTCAGCGTTGCTGTCTGCGATGATCCAAGAAGCAAATGCTTTCATTGCCATTTCTACATAGGAAGCATCGCCAACAGTGGTGAGAAGACCCTGGATGCCACCGTCAACGCCTTGTGGGGCATCTGTGGTGTAAGCCGAAGTGAACTTCACGCCTTTTGCAATACCTGCATCGAACTGTGCTTGGTAAAGAGCAATTGGTGAACCCGAGATGGCGATGTAGTTTGCGCCCCAGTCGAGTGCTTGCTGAATACCAGGAGCTGGTTCAAAGCTCTTGACGTTGATGACCTTGAGTTCCCAGCCGAGGGTCTTGGCAATTAATGGCCAATCTTCGCCTACTTCTGGGCAGCTTGGGAGTTCGCAAGAAATCCAAGCAACTTTTTTACCGGTTGGAGGTGTTGCTGAAGCAGCAACAGTCAACGCGATATTTTCTGGAATGGTGACTGCTAATGCAGCAGCTTCTTTTGCAGCAGCAACTTCGTCAACTGCAGCACCTGCAGTGTCTTCAGTGGCCGTGGTCTCGTCGACAATAACTTCGCCGGAGGTGTCTACTGTTTCTGAGCCCGAATCTGAGTCGCTACCGCAAGCTGCGGCGAAAAGACTCAGAGCAAACACAGCAGCAGCAACCCGAATGGTTGATTTACGCAATGTATTCCCCTTTTGTGGTGGTTTGGAAGGCGCCGTTTCAGATAGTCTGAGAACGACTGTTGAACCTTACTGAGGGAAATTGGATAAACCAAGAGATCTTTAGTAGAACTTCCTACAGAAATCATCAGAAGATCACATACGCGAACGACGCACACTCTGAGACGCACGTCACATCATGGGGGAGAGACAACTACAGTGGCTACAACACTCCATATTCATTCACTTTCTAAGACATTTCCGGGCCAAGTGGCATTGAATGATGTGGCACTCGACATTGAAGAGGGTGAAGTTCACGCCCTCGTTGGCCAAAACGGCTCGGGAAAGAGCACCCTCATCAAGATCTTGGCCGGTTTTCACCAACCAGACGCCAATTTTGTGGTCACCATGCGCGGTCACGATTTTGCCATGGGCAGTGCGGCTGCAGCCCATGAAGCCGGAATTCGCTTTGTTCACCAAGATCTTGGCCTCGTTGAGGCCGTCAGCACTGTGGAAAACCTCGCCCTCGGGTTTGGTTACGAAACCGGTTTCGCCAACCGCATTAACTGGGCCGCCGAAGCAAAACGTGCCAAACAGGCTCTCCTCGACTTGGGGTTCGACATCAACGTGCGTGCGCCGGTTGCCACCCTCGGCGCCGCTGCCCGAACAGGCGTTGCCATTGCTCGTGCGCTGCAAGACACCAAGGAAGGTATCTCCATTTTGGTTCTCGATGAGCCGACGGCTTCACTGCCCAGAGCCGACGTCAATACTTTGTTCGAGGCCGTGCGCCGCCTCACGAAGCGAGGCATCAGCGTTGTTTTTGTTTCACATCACTTGGAAGAAGTTTTCGACATCACCGACCGTGTCACGGTGTTGCGTGACGGCAAAGTGGTGGGCACCAAGGCCACCAAAGATCTCAATATGGAGTCACTCATTGAAATGATTGTGGGCCGAGAGGTCTCTTCCATTGCCGCAAACCGCACGGTCGATACATCGCTTGCGCCACGCTTGCAGGTGCAGGGTCTTGTTGGAGCAGGCATTAACGGTGTGTCATTTTCTGTTCAACCAGGTGAAGTACTTGGCGTAGTGGGCCTCACTGGCTCGGGGCGCGACACCATGGTGGGCACCTTGGCAGGAGCATTAACGCGTCAAGGCAATGTGCTCATTGATGGTGAAGAACTCATAGGTGGCGACCCACACGAGTCGCTCACCAAGGGTTTGTCTTTTGTTCCTGTCGACCGTTTGCGTAACGGCATTCTTGCGCTCATGAGCGTGCGTGCAAATATCACCATTAGCAATGTGGAACGCAATGCACATCGTGGTCGCCTCAGCCATAAAAATGAAAAAACTGAAGCCGCCGAATGGGTAAAGAAACTTTCTGTTATTACCGCTGGTACAGAAGTCCCCGTAGCTACCTTGTCGGGTGGAAACCAGCAAAAAGTAATGATGGCACGCAGTTTTCGTTTACATCCAAAAGTGCTGTTGCTCGATGAGCCAACGCAAGGTGTAGACATTGGTGCAAAAGAAGAAATTCATGCATTTGTCGACCAAGCAGCAGCCGATGGAACAGCCATTGTGGTGTGCTCTACCGACACCGCAGAGCTTGCTCGCGTATGTGACCGCGTTGTGGTGATGTATCGCGGTCAAATCACCAACACACTGACGCGAGCTTCTGGCTTGTCTGCAGAAAAGATCGATCAAATGTTGCTTGCAGGTTCCAGCGCGGCAACCGCCTCGTAACCCATTTTATTTATATTCGTTTGTGAAAGGAATACCTGTGTCAACTACAGAATCAACCGCAAGTGCACCACAGAAATCGATACTTACTCGTTTAGGCATCGACCGGCTCAGTGCTTTGTATCTCGCCGGAGTTTTCGTTGTCATCTTTGGCATCTGGAAGCCCGACACTTTTCTAAGTGTCGCAAGCTTCAAACTCATTCTTGGTGAGAACGTGGCCATCGGCATGTTGGCTTTGGCCTTTTTGGTGCCACTGGCAACGAACTCATTCGACTTGTCCATTGGTGCCATGACCTCATTGTCATTGTGTATCACCACATGGTTGTCTGACGATTTCCATCGTTCGTTCGGTATGCCCGCTGGCCTTGCTGCACTGTGTGGCGTGTTGGTGTGCATGTTGTTCGGTGTGTTATCGGGTTTCATTGTGGTGAAACTGAAAGTGAACTCATTTATTGCCACACTTGGTTTGGGGCAAATTGTTTCTGCTGTGTTGTTGAAAATTTCTGACAACCGTCAAATCACTTCTGTGTATTCCAAGTCGTATTTGAAGTTTGGTAGCTACGAAGTGTTCGGCATTCCCATTCTCTTCGTGTATCTCATTATCATCGCTGCCATATTGTGGTTTGTTCTAGAACAAACCCCAGTAGGGCGTTACCTCTTTGCAACAGGTGGCAACATTGAAGCTGCTCGCCTTGCCGGTGTGCGCACCGATCGCATGGTGTGGGGCTCGCTTATTACCTCCGCAACCATTGCAGGTATTACTGGCGTCATCTTGTCGGTAAAAATCGGTTTCTTCTCTACCGCAACTGGCCCTGGCTACTTGTTCCCTGCAATTGCTGCAGTGTTCTTCGGTGCATCACAGTTGTCGCGTCGCCCGAACGTATGGGGCACGCTGTTGGCTTTGTACGCACTCGCACTTGGCATCAAGGGCTTGCAGCTAGTTGTTGGTTCGGGTTCATTCTGGGTAGAGCCACTCTTCCAAGGAACAACGCTCATCATCGCTGTGTCGCTTGCTAGCCAGCAAGCAGTTGCTCGTATTAAGAAGAAAAAGAAAGCTGCTTAATGGCTGGTAATTACGACGACGTCAGCGTATTCGAACTCTCTGCCGAGCGCGAACAAGTTCTTGTAGAAAAACAAACTGAGTGTTGTCTCATGTGGACCACATCAACAGGTGACCCTGTAGGTGTGTACATGAACTATTTTTTCCATGAGGGAAGTTTTTGGCTGACCGCAACAGAACAACGCAAGCGCATTAAGGCATATCGCAAACGCCCGCGCGGATGCATTGCAATTACAAGTCGTGGTACCGACATTGGTATTAGCCAAGCTCTCACTTACAAAGGCAATATCGTGTTGCACGAAGATGAGCCAACAAAGCAGTGGTTCTACAAAGTTCTTGCCGCACGTGTTCGCCCCGAAAGCGTTGAACGACAAAAAGCATTTGCCGAGCATCTCGATTCACCAGCACGAGTAGTTATACAACTCATCCCTGATGGGCGAATTGGCTTCGACGCAGAGTCGATGTTTAAAGATTCAGCAGCAGGTCCGAGCCGCACACAAGTGTGAGACTCAGACACTGCTTCTGCACTAAATAATGTTCAGCGCGTCGAGGAACTGAGCAACTACTGGCTCTTCGCCAGTGACTTTGCAATGCTCGCGCCAGTCGGAGCGTTGTGTGCCCCAGTTGATGAAGGAGTGACCATTGCTGCTGACATCGGCAACAGTGCCAGGAGTCTTTCCTGGTGTCACGGTGATGTCGGCACCTGCTGGTGCAATGGTCCACACTCCACCGCCAGGGCCCGTGAGGGTAAGTGTGATGGGTGCACTCAGTGTGCGACCGAGGGCGGCTTGCATCTGTGGCATTCCAGTCATCATCCAGCCAATTGCCGGAGCAAGGCGTGTGGCGTCGGCATTGGGCATCTTGCGTTCAATGGGGCCATCGGGTGCAAG
>CAMBPP010000001.1 GCA_945869715.1 Bifidobacterium breve | reverse complement strand
CTGCGTGTTTTTCGCCGCTTCCAAGAGCAAATTGCCGCAGGCAATATGCCCACCAATGAAATGGTCGACGGAGTGTGTCTGCTCATTGCCGGCGTGCTGCTCGTTGTGCCGGGGTTTGTTACCGACGCACTTGGGCTACTTTTGCTCTTACCACCATTTCGATTGTTGCTCCATCGTCGTTTGAAAAAAAGCAGCGGCAAGAAAGTCAATATTGTTGCAACATATAACGGGCGCATTGTTGAAACCAATGGCGTTATCAACGTGACGGAAAACAACAACCCACCAAAAGAGATTGAGCCATGAAAATGCACGAAGACGTTCCTACTCGCATGGCCGCAACAGTGATGTTGGTGCGCGACGATGAAGTAAGTAAAGACATTGAAGTCTTTATGATGCAGCGCACATTAAAAGCTGCATTTGCTGGTGGCCTTTATGTATTTCCTGGCGGAAAGTTAGACGACATCGATGGCGGCAGTCATATTGAGCATTTGTGTGATGGGTTGACTGATGAAGAGGCAAGTGGTTTGCTACAAATTCCTTCTGGTGGTCTTGCATTTTGGGTAGCAGCAATTCGTGAGTGTTTTGAAGAAGCTGGTGTGCTTCTTGCGCGCGACACCAAGACTGGTGAATATATTCGCTTTGATGATGCAGATGTTGCCGATCGTTTTGAGGCGTATCGGCATGAAGTACACGACGGCAAGTTAGGCATGCACGAGCTATGTGAAAAAGAATCACTGCGCTTAGCAACTGATGCAATTGAGTATGTGAGTCATTGGATTACCCCTGTTGGTGAACCACGGCGCTTCGACACACGATTCTTCTTGGCCCGCGCACCCCAAGCTCAAGATCCACTTCACGATGATGGTGAAACCATTGCAAGTTTGTGGGTATCGCCAAATGAAGCACTAGCAATGTGTGAACGTGGCGAGTTGGCAATGATGCCGCCAACAGTGCGCAATTTAGAATTTTTGCAACCGCACCGCACGGCAGATGATGCATTGGTAGCTGCTTCAAAAGTGGGTATTCCACCTGCAATTTTGCCCCGCATTCGTATAGATAGCGAAGGAAAGGTTCTGGGTGTAGTGCTACCTGGTGAACCTGGCTACGACGATTTAGCTTGATGCTTCAGTGCGCGAGCGCACTGCTACAGGAACAGCAACTTCTTCTATTCTTGCACTGCACCCCGACATTTCTGACTGGGCAATTGTTTGGGCAATGAGTTTGCGCGCGATGTTGTGGAATTCAATTGCTGCTTTTCCGGTATTGTGCAATGCAACGGGCTCTCCGGTGTCGCCACCCAATGACACTGTTGCCTCAATAGGAATTTGACCTAATAACTCGGCGCCAATTTCGTTGGCCAAAGTTGTACCGCCACCTGTTCCAAACAGCGCATATGAGTTGCCATGGTCGCATTCAAATGAGGTCATATTTTCAATGACACCAGCGACACGCAAGAAACTTCGTTGCGCCATATCGGCGGCACGAATAGCAACTTTTTGTGCAGAGACAGCGGGAGTGGTGACGATGATGAGGTCGGTGCGCGGCAACATGCGGGCAAGACCCATTTGTACGTCACCAGTTCCTGGTGGCATATCAATAAGTAGGTAGTCGAGGTGGCCCCAGTGCACATCGTGTAAAAATTGTTCAACAGCTTTTGTGAGCATGAGCCCACGCCACATGAGTGCGGTGCCTTCATCTTCAACAAGCATTCCTGTTGACACAACTTTCAGCACGCCATTTCCGAGCACACGTTCATTAGGAATGATCATTGGTTTTTCATGGCCATCAACTTTTTCTGCTTGAAGTCGATCGGGCATACCGAGCATGCGGGGAATGGAGAAGCCCCAAATGTCGGCGTCGAGAACACCCACGATGTTTCCTTGTGCGGCTAATGCTGCAGCAAGGTTGACCGTTACTGAACTTTTTCCGACACCACCTTTGCCACTTGCAATAGCAAGCACGCGAGCATTGATGGGCACTTGAGTTGCGGGTGCCTGTTCTTTTGCATTCCACCGCGCACGGGTCATGACAGCGGTGCGCTCTTCAGGAGTCATTTCACCCCAGTCGATTGACACCTTGGTGATGAGTGGATGTGTCTTCACCCGCGACTCAATGTCTTTCTTAATTTGTGCACGCAAGGGGCAGCCCTTAATAGTGAGCTTGACTCCGATGCGAATGAGGCCCTCGGGCGAAACCGAAATATCGCCCACCATGCCAAGGTCAACGATGTTGTCGCCGAGCTCGGGGTCAATAACCGCACGCAGAAGGTGGCGAATGGTCTCGGGGCTCGGCAATGTGCCCTCGAAGCCCGGGGCGGTTCCCTGAGAAAGGTTCTTGTCTGCACTCGCCATGAGTCCAATGTACCGCTATCATTGGCTCATGATCACTCTTACCGATACAGCAGCAGTCAAGGTCAAGCAATTGCTTGAGGCTGAAGGGGCAACCGAACTCGCTTTACGCGTTGCCGTTCGCCCTGGTGGTTGCTCAGGTTTCTCGTACGAGATGTATTTTGATGGCGATGTTGCCTCTGATGACCAAACACTCACCTTTGGTGATGTACGGGTGGTTGTTGACCCAGCCTCAGCACAGCTTCTTGAAGGCGCAAGCCTCGACTACAAAGATGGCTTGCAAGACGCAGGTTTTGCAATTAACAATCCAAATGCCAGCCGCACCTGCGGTTGTGGAAACAGCTTTAGCTAATTCCATTTCGGCTTAGTGCGTCGAGCACTTCGCTGCTGTCAAAAATTGCGTCTAGTCGTTCAACAAGTTTTCCCTTGGCGTCTGTAATAAAAAGCGCGGGTTCAAATGTCATTTTGTGTGCCGTTACTGCTGGCGCAGAAACTGTTGCAGTGTTGTCGCTGTACACCTCGGCATGAATAAAAACTGCCTGGTCGCCGAAGCTCTTGTGGGCATCGAGCAAGGCATCGAGCGCCGGCGTGCATGTACCTGTTTGACAATACGCAGGTGTACCTAAGAGATACACCACCGGTTTACCCATCGTGAGGGCATCGCGCAAATTCACATCGTGAAGCGGACATGGTTCTGGCTTGCGAGTACAAATGGGGGTGATGCCACGTGCATTTTGTGTTGTTGGTGTATCGATGGCGGGCAATGGCAACCCAACTGTTGGAATAGCAACTTCGCTTGCTGGCGTTATTTGAAATGCCGCGCCAGCAGCATCGGCGTTGAGGAGTGAAATGATGTAGGTACCGGGCTCTTTGAGATCTACAACGAGAGGCCAATACGGCTGTGGAACATCGGTGATATGAGCCCGCACAATAAAGTCGTCTTCAAAGAGCGCATTGCCATCGAGATCGGACACCACAAATCGCAGGGACTCGGGGATTTTTACTCCGCTTTGAGTGGAGATGACTCCCTCTGCATTACCTAACGACATGGGCAAGCGAATGCGACCCGGGGTGAGCACCTCTTTGGGAAAGCGCTGCACCAAGCTGACTGTGTTGAGGTCGAGTGTTTTGCCGCCACTTCCACCACAGGCTGCGAGGAGCGAAGGAGCAAGAGCAACAGAAAGCCCAGCACCCGCACCGCGAATGAGAAATTGCCGACGAGAAAATTGCATGATGCCAAATTATAGATGAGGAAGCGTGAGGAAGTTAGAGTGTGCCTATGGCAGCAAAAAAGACAGCACCAGCAAAAAAAGCCCCTGCGAAAAAAGCTCCGGCTAAAAAAACACCCACACCTATTGGGCCGTACACCCCAGTTGTGCGTGCCGGTGACTGGATCATTGTGTCTGGCCAGCTCGGTCTCAAAGACGGTGTATTGCAAAAAGGTGTGTCGGCTCAAACCACGCAAGCCGTGAAGAATCTGAAAGAGCGTCTCGCCGAAATGGGCGCAAACATTAATGATGTGAAAAAAACCCTCTGTTTCCTCACCGACATGGAAACCTTTAGCATCTTTAACGAGGCCTATGTTGCAGGCTTTGGCAACAGCCGCCCCGCACGCAGCACCATTGGTGTTGCATCGCTTCCCGCAAATGGCCAAGTGGAGATAGAAGCTTGGGCCTACAAGCCACTACGCTAACTACATGCCTGGCGCCATCATTCTCGTTATCGCACTTGTGATCTTCCCCATCATCGTTGGGCTTTCTACTGCTGTCATTGCAGCACTTTTGGGTCACCTTTTGTATAAAGACGGTGAAGCGCGTAACGCCGACAGCGAACTTCTCGATCTCAACATATAAATACCATGCGCGCCGACCTGCTGGTGCGCAATGCGCTGTTAGTAGCAACGGTCGATTCCACTCGACGTGAATTACCAGGTGGTTGGGTAGCTATTACCAACGGGCTCATTTCGGGTGTGGGTTCTTCGCTCGATGTTCCACCTGAAGCTGCGGAAGTCATTGATGCAAGCAACTGTTTGGTAACGCCGGGCCTGATTAATACACATCATCACCTGTATCAAAACCTCACGCGCGCGTACCCACCAATGACCAATGCGCCACTTTTCGGTTGGCTACAAACGTTGTACCCATTGTGGCGCGCTATTGATGAAGAAGCAGTTCATGTAAGCGCATGGGTAGGTCTTGCAGAACTGGCACTGTCTGGTTGTACAACCTCTACCGATCATTTGTATTTACATCCGCACGGTGCAGGTGATTTACTCACTGCAGAAATTGATGCCGCAAAAGACATAGGAATGCGCTTTCACCCCACGCGTGGCTCGATGTCTTTGAGCGTGAAAGATGGTGGGCTTCCACCTGACGATGTGGTGCAAGACGATGACGACATCTTGCGCCTGTCTAGCGAAGCAGTAGCCAAACACCACGATCGTGCGCATGGGGCAATGGTGCGTATTGCACTTGCACCCTGTTCACCTTTTAGTGTGACCGAACAACTGATGGTGCGTTCAGCTGAACTTGCCGAACAACTTGATGTGCGTCTGCACACACACTTTGCTGAAAATAGCGAAGACGATGCTTTCTCCATTGCAACTTTTGGTTGTCGCCCCATGGAGTATTTAGAGCGAACAGGTTGGTGCACCAATAGAACTTGGTTGGCGCACGCTGTGATGCCGAATGATGATGAAGTGAAACGTTTAGGTGCTGCAGGAGTGGGTGCTGCACATTGCCCAAGTAGCAATCTCATTTTGGCATCAGGTATCTCGCCAGTGGTTGACATGCGTGCTGCAGGTGTACATGTTGGCCTTGGAGTAGATGGGTCTTCCTCAGCCGACAGCGCATCGTTGTGGTTAGAAGCACGACAAGCAATGTTGGTGGCAAAACTGAAGAGTGGCGCACACGCCGGAACAGCACGCATGGCGTTAGAGATGGCAACCATCGGCGGCGCAGGTTGCTTGGGTCGTGTTGGTGAAATTGGTGAAATAAGTGTTGGAGCAGTGGGCGACCTAGCCATTTGGCAACTCACCGGCCCTGCCTTTGCTGGTGCGCTTGCCGACCCCATTGAGGCATGGCTTCGTTGTGGGCCACTGAGTGCGCGCGACACCGTTGTGCAGGGTAAAGCCGTAGTGCGCAACAAAGAATTAGTGAGTGCAAAAGTAGATGAGATGTTGCGTACTCACGCCATTCATTCTCGACGCATTCAGAAACTCGCTTAGTGTTTCACGCATTCTTTCTTAGCCTTGGAGTTATTTTTGTTGCAGAACTCGGTGACAAAAGCCAGTTAATGGTATTGGCTTTTGCCACTCGTTATAAAACTCTTCCCGTTCTTATTGGCATCACGCTTGCAACAGCTCTTGTTCACCTTGCTTCTGTTGGCATTGGTGCCATGTTGGGGGCAGCGCTACCCACGCAACTCATTAATGCGGTGGCTGCTCTTGCATTCGTCGGTTTTGGACTATGGACTCTGCGTGGTGATGAACTCACCGACGACGACACGGCACGGGCAAACAAAACGGCAAAGCATGTGGCGATAGCGGTAGCAACTGTATTTTTTCTCGCCGAACTTGGCGACAAAACAATGCTTGCCACCATTACCTTGGCAACTCGCGAAGGAGTTATGGGCACATGGTTGGGCTCCACTGTAGGAATGGTGATTGCCGATGCGCTGGCAATTGTGGTTGGCCGTGCGAGGGGGCACGACTTCCAGAGCGCACCATCAAAATTGGCGCAGCAACAACGTTCTTCTTTTTTGCAGTGTTGCTTGGCTAGGAGCAATTGCTGGATAGTAAAACGTATTAGCCATTCCAGCGCGACTGCCCAAAGCGGTAGCCCACGCTGCGTACTGTTTGAATGAGGTTGGCGTGCTCTTCACCCAGCTTTGCGCGGAGTCGACGAATATGCACATCAACCGTGCGCGCACCGCCGTAGTACTCATAGCCCCACACACGCGATAGCAAAATTTCTCGTGTGAAAACTTTGCCCGGGTTCTGTGCAAGGAACTTCAACAACTCATATTCCATGTACGTGAGGTCGAGGGGCTGGCCTTCAAAAGTTGCCTGGTAGGTCTCGAGATTCAAACTCAAACCCGCGTAGTCAATCATCTCTGCGCGTACCACAGCGCTCTCGGAATGAGTGAGATGACGCAAGCGTGCTTCTAATTCGCGTGGGTGGAATGGAGTGATGCAGAAATCGTCGAAGTTTTCATCGCGCAACTCCAGTTGCCCAAGTTCAGCACCAGAAATGAGAACCAAGATGGGGCAAGCCAGTGCATCACGTTTGCGCAGCGCACGACAAAAGGCCCACGCTGCTTCGGCATTGTCTTCGCAGTTGACCACAGCACCAGCCCAACCCGTCGTGGGCTCGTGCTCTAGAGCTTGTTCGGGCGACGACACAGCCTTCCAGCGGTACCCCGACATGTCGAGGGTGCGGGCAAGGTCGTAGTTTGCCGGTTCGGGATATACAACGATGAATTCCATTGTGGAAAAAAGACCTACAACGACCGAAGATAACGGTTGAGTTCAAATGGAGTGACCTGTGTTTTGTAGCCACGCCATTCCGCACGTTTATTGCGCAAGAACCATTCAAAAATATGTTCGCCAAGTGCGCTTGCTACAAGTTCAGAACGTTCCATGATGTTGAGTGCGTCAGAAAGTGACTGTGGTAGTTGTTCGATGCTCAATTTATTGAGATCTGCATCGTTCATTTCAAATAAGTTTGCATCGGCTTCGGCGGGAAGTGTGTAACCCTGCTCAACGCCACGCAGACCTGCTGCAAGGATGACGGAAAACGCAAGGTATGGGTTAGTAGCAGGATCGGGCGAACGGTATTCAATGCGTGTTGCCATGGCATTGCCTTTTTTAGGTACCGGCACACGAATGAGGCCACTGCGGTTGTTGCGTGCCCATGAAATATGTACAGGTGCTTCGAAACCAGGAACAAGTCGTTTGTAACTGTTGACAGTTTGGTTAGTGACCGCTGTAATTTCTGCTGCGTGTCGCAAGAGACCTGCCATAAATGACTTTGCAGTAGGTGACAAGTTGTAGGCGTCTTTTTCGTCGTAGAACGCGTTGTCTTCACCTTTAAAGAGAGACAAGTGCAGGTGCATACCCGAACCTTGCACTCCTTCAAGAGGTTTTGGCATAAAGGTCGCATGGACGTTGTGCATTGCGGCAACTTCACGCACTGCGAGACGGAAGGTCATAATGCTGTCGGCCATGGTGAGAGCATCGGTATGACGTAAATCGATTTCGTGCTGGCTCGGTGCATCTTCATGGAAACTGTATTCAACGGGAATTCCCATTGTCTCAAGAGTGCGAATGGTTTCTTTGCGCAATGAAGTTGCGATGTCGGAAGTGGTGAGGTCGAAGAAACCACCTTCATCGAGTGGTTGTGGAAGTTCACCTTTTTGCGGAGGAGCAAAATAGAAATATTCAATATCGGGCGCAATATAAAACGCATAGCCGAGTTTGACGGCGGCATCGAGGTTGCGCTTCAGCACTTGGCGAGGGTCGGCATCGAATGGTGTTCCATCGAGATTATGAATGTTGCAAAATACGCGTGCTTCGGTTCCCTTGGGGTCGGCCCATGGCAGAACTTCAAAAGTGTTGGGGTCGGGAATGGCAAGCACGTCGGCTTCTTGCACACGGCTGAAACCTTCAATAGACGAACCGTCGAAGGTCATTCCGTCTTCGAGTGCATTTTCTAATTCGGCAGGGCTAATGGCAAACGACTTCAAGTTGCCCAATATGTCGGTGAACCACAGACGAACGAGGCGTACACCGCGTTCTTCCACCGTGCGTAAAACATATTCACGTTGTTGTTCGAGCATCTCTGACATCTCCTCAGTGTGCCTGTTTTTGCCGTAAATGCGAACCGGGGGGCACATTGGCCCCCCGGTTGCTACTTTTTATGTACGAGAAACGCTTATGCAGCGCCACATACGGTCTCAAGAATGAGACGGGTAACGGTGTACGGGTCGACGTTGGCGTTCGGGCGGCGGTCTTCTGCGTACCCCTTGCCGTCGCGGCCAACTTGCCATGGAATACGTACAGAAGCTCCACGGTCTGACACGCCGAAGGAGAACTTGTTGTACGGAGCAGTTTCGTGCTTTCCGGTGAGACGGCTTGCAATGTCGTCGCCGTAGTGGTCAACGTGTTCCATGACGCGCTTGCTGAGGGCTTCACAAGCAGCAGTGATGGCCTTCAAGTTGGTGTCGTTACGCATTGCCTTGGTGGAGAAGTTGGTGTGTGCACCAGCTCCGTTCCAGTCGCCCTTCATTGGTTTTGCAGCAAATGAGATGACTACATCGTAATCTTCAGCAATGCGCTGCAAGAGCCAACGTGCCACGTACATATGGTCGCTGCAGGTTAATGCGTCTGCGGGTCCAATTTGGAATTCCCACTGACCAGGCATTACTTCGGCATTGGTGCCAGAGATCATGAGACCAGCATCGATGCAAGCCTGCGTGTGCTCTTCAATAATCTCACGACCTACAACGCGGCCTGCGCCGACGCCACAGTAGTAAGGACCTTGTGGAGCAGGGAAACCGCCAACAGGGAAACCAAATGGTGAGCCATCAATGCGCAACATGGTGTATTCCTGCTCGATGCCGTAGATCATTTCGTGATCGGCGTACTTCTTTGCTTGTTCAGCTAGTGCAGCACGAGTGTTCGTTGGGTGTGGGCTGTCGTCTTTTGCTTGAAGAACATCACACATCACAAGGATGTTCTTGCCACCACGGATGGGGTCTGGGCAGGAAAAGACAGGGCGCAAAACGCAGTCTGATGATTCGCCTCCAGCTTGTTCTGTTGATGAACCGTCGAATCCCCAAACGGAGATCTTCTCATCGTCAGCCATGACTTTGGTTTTTGAACGCAATGTAGGTGTGGGTTTCACACCGTCGATCCAGATGTATTCGGCCTGAAATGGCACGGCAGTTCCTTCCATAGGGGTGGTACTGAGCCAAAGCCCAGAAGTGATTGCTCTATGTTGCCAAGAAGCAGTTTCACTTCCATTTCTCAATTGTTAACTCTGTGTGAAGCATCTATTTCTTTGTAAGGGAAACCTAATACGAGGTGCGTGGGTGTGAGTGAGTTCGGTAGCCTGAGAACGTGTTGGAAACCCACAAATTAGGCACTTCATGCCAGGTTCAGCAGTGAGAGTTGGTCTTGCTCAGATCAACCCCACCGTAGGAGACCTGGTGGGCAATGTTGCGAAGCTATTGGGCGAATATACAACGGCCGTTGCGGCAGGTTGCGACATCGTGGCGTTTCCAGAACTGGCTATTACGGGCTACCCCCCAGAAGATCTGGTGCTGAAGCCCGGATTTCTTGCCGACAATATGCGTGCACTCAACAGCGTTGTGGAAGCAACGGGGAACTGCATGGCTGTTATTGGTTTTGTCGATTCAGTTGCGGTGCAAGTTGAAGGTGGCGAAGAGCGCATACTTTTCAATGCTGCTGCCGTTGCACAGAACGGGAAAATTCTTGGCGTTTACCGCAAGCAGCTCTTACCGAACTACAGCGTGTTTGATGAAGAACGCTATTTCACTCCTGGTCCAAGCATCCAAGACATTTTCACCTGCGGAGACATTCCGTTCGCTGTCTCTATTTGTGAAGATCTGTGGGTAGGCGACCCCACAGAGCAGCAAGCACAACAAGGTGCAAAGTTGTGCATCAGCATTAATGGCTCACCATTCCATCGCAACAAACCCACTCAACGAGACGAATTAGTTTTGAGCCGCGCCCAAACCAATGCTGTTGTTGTCGCATATGTCAACCAAATTGGCGGGCAAGACGAGTTGGTTTTTGATGGCGGGTCGTTAGTGGCCGATGCGCGCGGAGTCATTCAAGCTCGTGCTACTTCTTTCTCGGAAGATCTCTTAGTGTGTGACGTGACTGCACAAGGTGATGTTGTGTGTGTTTCTGCGCAAGGCGAAGCAGATACGACAAGTTCTGAATTAGAACGAGTGCATGCAGCATTAGTACTTGGTGCGCGCGACTACGTAAAAAAGAATGGTTTCACCGATGTTGTTATTGGGCTCTCTGGCGGCATCGATTCAGCTCTTGTAGCTGCAATTGCTGTGGAAGCGCTAGGTGCTGAACACGTACACGGCGTGTCAATGCCATCGCGGTATTCGAGCGATGGTTCGAAAGATGATGCATTTGAACTTGCACAGAACTTAAATATTCAATGTCAGTCGGTTCCTATTGAGCCAGCCTTTGCAGCGTACTTGTCGATGCTTGAAGAAAGTTTTGCTGGCAAAGCCGAAGATCTCACGGAAGAAAATTTACAAAGTCGTGTGCGTGGAATGATTCTCATGGCATTGTCGAACAAGCATGGGTGGATGGTGCTGACCACTGGTAATAAAAGTGAAGTTGCTGTCGGTTATTTCACTTTGTATGGCGACTCAGTTGGTGGTTTTGCAATTATCAAAGACGTTCTCAAAACCACGGTGTATGAACTCTGTGAATGGATAAACGAACGCGCAGGTAAGTCGCTTATTCCTCGTGCCATTATCGACAAAGCGCCATCGGCAGAGTTGCGACCAGACCAGCGCGACGATCAGTCGCTTCCTGCGTACGAGGTTCTCGATGCAATTTTGGAAATGTATGTTGAGCTCGATCTCACTGCAAGTGACATTATTGCACGAGGCTATGACGAAGTGCTCGTACGTCGCATAGCGCGACTCGTTGACATGAATGAGTACAAGAGGCGGCAGTGCCCGCCAGGAGTACGAGTGAGCACAAAGGCTTTTGGCAAAGATCGACGATTGCCTATTACCAACCGATACGCCGGCTAGACCGAGTAACTAATACTTCTCAGCAACTTTTGCGTGCAGAGAAACGAGAAGAACCGTTCCTAATGCAAGAAGCCCGGCGCCAATAGCAGCAGGGGGTATGCCGTGTTGGTCGTATAAACGTGTTGCGGCAATTGACACTGCGGCGCGACCCAATGTTCCTGCACCAATGAGTAACCCCATGCCGCGACCACGTTTGCCAGGTACAAGTTGAGCGCCAAGTGGGAGCAAGCTGACAACAGCAAATTCAAAACCCATGAGTACCACTAATAGGCCGATGAGACCAGTGACAATGTTCTGACTTGCGAGTGCAATGAGAAGCGCTGCTGGCACCATTAGTAAAGCACCTATGGCAACACTTTTTTCTTTGCCGAGCGCATCGGTGTACTTCGCACTCGATGTTGATGCCAAAAATTCAACGGCACCGAGAGAAAAACCAACTATTGCAATATTTGCAGCAGAATATCCAAAGGTGTCTTCTAGCCACGGGCCAAAAGTGACAAATATGCATTGGCTTGCACCCATCAGAGTGAAGCAGGAGGCAATGGCATACCAACTTCCACGACGCATGACGCCATGTTCAAGATGTATTTCGAGGTCGTCATTGTGTTCGTGAATGGCATCATCGGCGGCGGGGAGTCGATTGCTGACGATGAGTCCCAAAATGAGTACAGCAATGGCTCCGGTTGCATAAGCAACGCGCCAGTTGGTGACCGCGGTAATGAGCCCCATTGTTGTGACGCCCAACAAAAGGCCAAGGGCCCACGATGTTTCTGTGTACCCAACAACCTTGCTGCGTCGATTCCACGGAACGTGGTCGGCAACCCAAGCACCAAGGGCAACATCAAAGGCCACCTTGGAAGCAGCAAGAACAATAATGCCCAAGGTAAAAACGGCGAGGTGGGGTGCACTTGCAGTGATGAGTGTTCCTAGGGCAACACCAAAAAGACCGAGTCGCAAAGCGCGACGACGTGTCATTGCATCAACACGATGCCCAATGAGCGGCGATGCCAAACCAGTGAGTTCGGCAATAGTTAGTGCGATTCCCATTTGCGCAATGGAAACGTTAAAGCCTCGGGCAATGATTGCTAAAAATGGTGGAGCAAAGCGATAACAGGCGTTAGTGCTCGTTCGCGCAATGGTGAGCAACGTGACGTGTTGGCGCACTGAAGGCGAATACGAATCGTCGAATCGCATGCGATTTATAGCGTGTCGCTAATGGTGGTGTTGCGCAAAATATTGACGGAGTCCGAGACTTCAATACGTCCGTCAAGATTTAAGGTGAACCAACATCCTTCAAGGTTACGGTGATTGCGTTGATCGGGGTAGCCAAGTGTGCGGCGCATGACACGAATGATGCCACTGTGGGTGACCACGAGCCCCATTGCCCCTGGGTGGTCGCGCGCAATATCAAATAGCGCGCTACTGACGCGAGCAAAAACTTCATGATCTGGTTCATAACCAGGGGGACGCATGTCGTGTTCTACGTAGCCAGGAAACTTCTTGTCGATTTCCCGCCGGGTGAGACCCTGCCATGGGCCAACGTTGATTTCTCGTAAGCCAGGGTGTGGGGGCAGAACGCTGAGGCCCATTTCGTCAGCAATGAGGTTGGCGGTTTCGCTTGCTCGTTGGAGATCGCTAGAGATGATGAGGTCAAAGACGCCGAGGCGGCGAGCTGCATTGCGTGCTTGTTTGCGACCTTCTGGCGAGAGTGGCGAATCGGCATGCCCCTGCATTTTCCCGAGAGCATTCCATTCGGATTGCCCGTGACGAACGAGCAAAAGGCGAGTGGAAGCTATTTCAGGCACGACTTGCAGGTTATTGGCTGAAAGGGCAACAGATTTCATTCTGTACGCTCTCATTGATGGCAACTTTGCGACTTTTTGCATCGGCCCGAGAGGCTGCAGGGTGCGGGAGCGATACTTTTCCCGAAAAATCGGTAGGTGCTCTCCTCGATGCGGCCGTTGGGCGCTACGGAACTGGCTTTGCTGAGGTGCTTGCCACGTGTCGAGTGTGGCGCAATGGAGAAGAAGCAGACCGAGAGACGGCGCTGCAAGACAGCGACGAAGTGGCTGTCCTTCCCCCGGTTTCCGGTGGGCTCTAGAGTACGCATATCGCAACTTTTCGAGATCTAGGTTTTTGACGCCATGAATCCTGCATCGCTCACACTTCCAGAACTACGCTCGTTGCGTACTGACCTTCAAAATGAAGAAGACGCAGTGTCATTTGTGCGACGCCTTGCACAAGGTCGACTCGATGTGGTGCGTGAAGAGAAACAAAAACGTGGAGCAGGAAAATCTCTTGACGCCCGACCAGAACAGTTGGCAGCGGTATTTGGTCAGCAACAAGGTGGAGGCTCTGCGCGTCCACCACGAGATACCGAAGTTCCTGCGCATCATCCGCGCTTAGCGGAGCTCACTGCACTGTGCGATACCTTCCATTTCGCCGACTTTGCAGAACTCTCATTGGAAGAACTTGATGCGCTCGTTGCCGCATTGGAAGCTTTTGAAATGGTGCAGTCGACAGATCGCAAATCACTCTTTGGACAAATTGATGCATTGAGTGCAGAACTTGTGGCTCGCTACAAAAATGGCGGAGCCAACATCAATTCTTTGTTGGAATAATGGACCAACGCCTCTTTGAACTTGGCGAATTCATTCGGGTTCGCCGCGAAGCTGCTCAGCAGTCCATCAGAGATCTCTCGCGCATCGCCGGTATTTCTAACCCCTACTTGTCGCAAATTGAGCGAGGCTTGCGCAAGCCTTCAGCCGATATTTTGCAACAAATAGCCAAGGCTCTACAGATTTCAGCGGAAACTTTGTATGTCCAAGCGGGCATATTAGATGGCGATGCTGAGCGCTTTTCTGAGCACAACCCGGTGGCCAAGACCGACTCGGTAGAGGCAGCAATTCAAGGCGATGCGCAACTCTCAGGGGTCCAAAAAGAGACTCTTTTAAGCGTCTATCGGTCATATGCAAATCCGACGATAGATTGACCTTTCCATGAAGCGCGTTGCAGTGATCTCGATGCACACCTCACCCCTGGCTCAGCCAGGGGTTGGCGATGGCGGCGGCATGAATGTTTACGTGCGCGAACTGGTGTCGGCCCTTGCTCATGCTGGTTTAGATTGCACAACTTACACACGCGCATGGCAAGCAGGTCTTCCGGAAGTGGTCAATGTTGAACCCAATCATCGGGTGGTACACATTCCTGCCGGAAATTTTGATGTCCCCAAGAATGAACTGCTTTCGGTTGTCGATGAGTTCACGGAAAATGTGCGTGCGCACATTGTGGCTTCCGGGGGTGTTGATGTGCTGCATGCCAATTACTGGTTGTCGGGTTTATCGGCGCATCAACTCAAACATGAATTGGATCTTCCTTTAGTTACTACTTTTCATACGCTTGCGCGCGTCAAAGCTCAGGGCGGCGATTTTGAATCTGATATTCGCGAGAAAAGTGAATCAGACATCATTGGTTGTGCAGATGCAATTTGTGTCTCTTGCACGGAAGAAGAACGTCAATTCATCGAGTTGTACGGCAACCCACCCGGAACATTAGAAATTGTTGCGCCAGGTGTAGAGCACGCATTTTTCGCACCGGGTGAAAAACGTGGTGCGCGACATGCTTTGGGTATCGCGTTCGATGTTCCTGTTTTGCTCTTTGTCGGACGCATTCAACCGCTCAAAGGTCTTGATGTTGCTGTTCAGGCACTTGCACAGTTGCAGGCAAAAAATGCGCAACTCATTGTCGTGGGTGGTGCCAGTGGCAGCGAAGGAAACGAAGAATTAGAAAAGGTCATGCAACTCGCTCGTAGTCTTGGCGTACACAACAACATTCGCTTTGTTGAACCACAAGCACACCACATGTTGTCTACGTATTATCGGGCTGCCGACGTAGTGGTTGTGCCGAGTCGCAGCGAGAGTTTTGGCTTGGTGGCACTTGAAGCCGCAGCATGTGGCATTCCGGTTGTAGCAAGTGCGGTGGGCGGACTCCTCACCATCATTGATGATGGAGAAACTGGTTACCTTGTTTCTCGTCGTGACCCCGCTTTGTTTGCAGGGCATATTGATGAGCTGTTGGCGCATCCCACCATGGCCCTCGCGATGGGGGCAAAGGCGGCCGCAAAAGCACGCGATTACACCTGGAGCTTCGCCGCTGCGCGCTTACGTCGCGTTTACGCAGACGTTTCCACACGTGATCGTGTGGAGTGTCGGTAACGCCACATGAGCGAGCTCTTTTCCGAGCCCGATATAGGCGTAATTGCTCGCCACATCGATGAGTGGCTTGCCGTGTATCAGCGAAATCATGATGCTGTTGTCGATGCGAGGCGAGACCCCGAAGCACCGCGACGATGGTTCATCAGAATGCATGGCGAGGAAAAAGAATTCACCACAATTTGGCTCACATTGGGTCAGCGAACATTGCGTTACGAGACCTACGTAATGCCGGCACCTGAAGAAAATGCCGAGCAGTTATACGAACAAGCATTGCGGAGAAATGCAAAACTCACAGGAGCACATTTCTCTATTGGCGTAGAAGATGCTCTCTTTCTGCGCGGAGAACTTCCGCTTTCAGTTTTGAGTGAAAATGAAATTGACCGAGTGATTGGCACTTTGTTTGCCGCAGTTGAAACTCATTTCCCAGTTCTCATCCGAATTGGTTTTGCCTCGCATTTTGCAGAGTAACGTCAGTGATGTGGAACAAGCATCACTCACCATCCTTGGCGGCGGAAACATGGGAGCCGCGTTGGCTCACGGGCTACTACGTGCGGGTCTTGCCCCAAGCATGCTCACCATTGTTGAGTTGTCGTCAGATCAAAGAAAAACGCTCAGTGCAACTTTTCCCGGTGTTCAGATAGAAGAGTTCGTACAGAAATGTAGTGCAGCAGTCATTGCCGTGAAGCCTGGCGATGCTGCGCAAGCAACAACACTTGCTGTAAAAGCTGGCGCGCAAACGGTGTTGTCTATTGCCGCAGGTGTTTCTCTTGCAACATTGCAAAAAGCCGCTGGTGATGGGGTAGCTATTATTCGTGCCATGCCCAATACACCTTCCCTCGTTGGTGAAGGTGCAGCGGGGTTTGCGTTGGGAAAGTCGTGCACCGAAAGTAGCGAGAAGTTTGCCGCAGAAGTTTTAGGCAGTGTCGGAATTGCAGTGCGTGTTCAAGAAGAACAAATTGACGCCATCACTGGGCTCACTGGTTCGGGGCCGGCGTATCTTTTTTATATTGCAGAGTCGCTCATGGCGGCAGCCAAAGAAATGGGAATTGATGCGGAATTAGCCGACCCGTTAGTGCGGCAATTGTTGCGCGGTGCTGGGGTACTTCTTGCGCAGAGCACAGAGTCTCCTGCGCAATTGCGGGAACGAGTCACCTCGCCTGGTGGAACCACTGCGGCAGGTCTTGCAAGCTTGCGTTCATCAGGTGTGGGTGAGGCCATTGTGGAGGCCGTTCGAGCCGCCACAGAGCGCAGCCGCCAGATGGGTATTGAGGCAGAGAAGTAACCTAAAAACATCAAAAATGGCAAGAAAGTATCTGATCGCGTATAAAAACAGGATTATTTTTCACAAATTGAGTGACATCTTTCTCATTCAGTCAACTTGTGCGTAACGTACGTGGAGATCACCGAGTGGCTTGCCGCTCGGGAGTCGCGCCCGCAAGGGCCGCGCCTTAGGGGTCGGTGTCATCGGGGGGTTGACACCGACCCCTTCGTTCGTTTTCTCTGAGTTTCCAGTTGTTCTCATTTCAGATAGGAAAGAGATGTGAAGCCTTACGACCACATTTCACTTCTCACCGATTACGGAACTGCCGATGAGTTTGTCGGAGTAATGAAAGCAGTTATTGCTGACCTTGCCCCGCATGCACGCATTACCGATCTCGCACATCATGTTCCCGCATACGACGTGCGCGCTGGTTCTTTGATGTTGGCTCGTTGCATCCAATATGTGCCGCGCGGAATTGTTATTGGAGTTGTTGACCCAGGTGTTGGCACGCAACGTAAAGCCATTGCATTAGAAATTGCTGGTGGCGAAGGAATTCTTATTGGCCCCGACAATGGTTTGTTGGCGCCCGCCGCTGGAATGGTAGGTGGAGTCGAGCGAGCCGTTGTGTTGAATAATGTCGCACTGCACCTTCCTGCGCCCGGATCAACATTTGCAGGGCGAGATATTTTTGCTCCAGTAGCTGCGCATTTATGCAGCGGAGTTCCCTTCGACGAACTAGGTGATGCAATTGATGCCGATCTCCTCATGCCTGGACTTGTGACACTTCCACAAATTGGCGACACAGAAATTATCTCCGAAGTGACGTGGGTTGATCATTTCGGCAATTGTCAACTCAATGTGGGCCTTGAAGATGTTGCAACTCTTTTGTCAGGCGGGTCGCTGTTGCTTACCATCGTGGTTGATGGCGTGGCTCGATCAGCGACTATTGCTACTGCATTTGCATTAATTCCTACTGGTGGAATTGGTCTCGTCATTGATTCGTATGGAATGTTGGCTATCGCAAAAGATCAAGATTCTGCAGCACGTGATGTGGGTGTCGGTGTAGGCGACCAAGTGATTCTTCGTGCAGGAGAAGCAGGCCAAGTATCTACTGCAGTGCACATCGGTAAAAAAAGTGCATCAGAATAGCAACGTGAGTTCCGCTAGGTTATTGCTATGAGACCCGCTACTACTTTGGTTGTCGGACTCCTTCTCGGAGTCATTCTTGTTGTAGGGATCGTGCAACTGTTGATGTTGCGATAAGCAAACGCAACCGCTCTTTGCGCACTGCAACAGCGTTAGATGCCACAATGAATCCGGCAAATAAAACAGAAACACCTACAAGCAGCGTGATGGCAAATGCTCGGTCTTTACCAAGTCGACCCGCAATGGTTCCACTAGCTGACAACACAATTGCACCAAGGGCAATGAGTAAGTTGCCAGCCGCAAGTTGTTTGGGGTGAATTGCGGCGCGTCGCGCCGACGTAGTAGCAGCAGGTACACGATGTTGCATGATGCGTAGCGCCGACCACAAGGCGCCCACAATAATGACGAGGGCAGGAATTGCTGAACCAAGTGCAGCAAAGAGTCGCGGACCAAGACCAAACAATTCTTTTGCGGTGGGAAAGTTCTCAGGGTCGACTGAACGTTTCGTTGGTGCGGTGAGGACAACACCAATTGCGATGCCCGACAGCAAAACGAGAACAGTACGAATTGCATGGCCAACGCGTTGTCCGAATAAGAGATAGACCGTGCCGAGGCCAAGCCAAGGGACATTGAGGATGGCACCGGTGAGAAAAAAGATGCGAAAGCTGGCAGTGCTCCAACCACGACTCTCGGCCCACCACAACGAACCGGCGCCAAGTGCAAACAAAGCCATTGCAATGGTCCACGCCAGGTCGTGGGCAGCGCGACGACGTAGCCAGCGGTCATAGGTGAGGAGGCAAAAAGCGAGGGAAATGAGGGCAGCGCTGGCGGCGAGGGCACTGTTTTCCATCACCTTAGGTTAGGGGAAAGGAAAGGTCGCCAGACTTTGTGAAAACCTGCACGAGCGCCTAGCCTGAAGGTGTGCCCAATTCCCCACGTCGCAAAATCCCAGAAGCAGCACTCATTCGCCTGCCGATGTACCTGCGTTTATTGGGTGAAGTAACTGCCCAAGGGGTTACTCACATCTCGAGTGACCAACTGGCTGAACTTGCTGCCGTTAATGCGGCAAAGGTGCGTAAAGACTTGTCATATCTCGGCAGTTATGGGGTGCGAGGCGTTGGCTATGAGGTTGCTTTTCTCGCCTATCAAATTCAGCGCGAGTTAGGTGTGAACCATGAATGGCCCATTGTCATTGTGGGTGCTGGAAACTTAGGTCAGGCCCTGGCTAACTACGGAGGCTTTGTTGAGCGCGGTTTTGGGTTGGTGGGCGTGTTCGACACTGACCCCCGCAAAATCGGCACTCAGGTGGGCGGTATTTGCGTACAGCACCTCGATGAACTCTCAGAAGTGGTGCAAACACGCGGTGTCAACATTGGGGTTCTCGCTACGCCTGCAGCCACTGCCCAAGAGGCAGTGAATCGCCTGGTGCGAGCCGGAGTTGGTTCTATCCTCAATTTCGTGCCCATTGTTTTGTCAGTTCCGCGAGGGGTACATATTAGTAAGGTCGATTTAGCAGGGGAATTACAGATTTTGAGCTACTACGAGCAACAAAAAGTGAATTCTTTAAGTCACATCCAGGGGACGACTACCTCCTCACGTGCTGTGAGCGCATAGCGTAGGCACTGTATGTCTGTTGTTGTCATTGGTGTGAACCATCGCACGAGCCCTTTGCAGGTGCTGGAAAAAGTAGCGATCAACCCCGCAGATATGGCGAAGGCTTTGCATTCTTTGTCGTCACGTAACAACATTCGTGAAGCGGTTGTGCTGTCAACGTGTAACCGCACCGAGGTGTACGCAGTAACTGAAAAGTTTCATGCCGCCTACGCCGACATCAGCGACTTCTTTTGTGAATTAGGCGGGCTCATGCCCGATGAATTGAACAACCACCTCTACAACCAACATGACGATGCAGCCATTACGCATCTCTTTGAAGTGGCGTGTGGGCTCGATTCAGCAGTCATTGGTGAGCATGAAATTCTTGGACAAGTGCGCGATGCATGGACCAACGCTCAAGGTGAAGGTGCATCGCGCTCTACGTTAAATCTTCTTTTCCGTCATGCACTTGAAACAGGTAAACGAGCACGCACCGAAACTGCTATTTCTCGTTCAACAACATCAATATCATTTGCCGCAGTGGAAATGGCACGTGAACTACTCGGTACTTTGGCAAATAAAAAAGTACTCATCGTTGGCGCAGGTGAAATGGGCGAAGGCGTAGCTACTGCTATTGCTGCAAACCCCACAACAGAAATTACGGTAGTGAATCGCACGTCAGCGCGCAGTGAAGAACTCGCGAACCGTTTAGGTGCAGCTACTTTGCCACTAGAAAGCCTCGATGCAGCATTGCATCAAGTCGACGTTCTCGTTACATGTACTGGTTCGGGAAACTTCATTCTCGATTATGAAAAAGCGCAACAAGTAATGGGTGTGCGTTGCGGCAAAAAACTTCTTGTGATCGATATTGCAGTTCCCCGTGATGTGGAAGCAAATGTGGGGCATCTCGAAAACATTGAATTACGGAACCTTGACGACCTTCGTGATTGGGCGCGTAAAGGTGTTGAACAGCGTGAAGGTGAAGTATCAAAAGTGCGCGTCATCATTTCAGAAGAGTTAGAGCGATATACCATTGACTCAACGGCGCGACAAGCCGCACCGCTCATTGCTGCGTTGCATGAGACTGCGGAAGAAATTCGTACCGCTGAAATAGAACGGTATGCAAAACGACTCGCCGCATTAACAGATGAACAGCGCGAAGCCGTTGAAGCACTCACCAAGGGAATCACAGCAAAAATCATGCATCAACCTGCTGTGCGGTTAAAAGAAGGCGCAGGAACTCCTCAAGGTGAGCGCCTAGCCGATGCCGTGCGCGACCTCTTTCATCTTCACTGATGAACATGAGCAACCAGTGACACAAAAGATTCTTCGTATCGCCACCCGGCCAAGCCCACAGGCTCGCACGCAAGCACAATTTGTTGCCGATTCAGTGACAGGTGAGAACCCAGAAATTGAGTGCAAACTGGTATTTGTTGAAAGCAAGGGCGACCAGCGCGCCGATGTTCCACTGCACCAGATGGCAGGCCAAGGAATTTTTGTGAAAGAAGTACAGCAGGCAGTGCTCGATGGGCGTGCCGATATTGCAGTGCACTCAGCAAAAGACCTTCCTACCGTTACTGAATACGGTTTGGAAATTGGAGCGTGGTGTGCGCGACGCGATGCGCGCGATGCTCTGATTGGGAGCACTCTTCAAGAACTTGAGATAGGGGCAACTATTGCTACAGGTTCAGTTCGGCGACGTGCGCAATTGCGGGTAATGCGCCCCGATCTTCAATTTGTTGAATTGCGCGGCAACATTGGTACGCGACTAGAAAAAGTGCCAGTTGGTGGCGCAGTAGTCATGGCGGTTGCGGCTCTTCAGGTGTTGGGGCTCACAGAAAAAATTGCTGAAGTTCTTGATCCGGAGTTTTTTGTGCCGATGGTGGGTCAAGGCTGTGTTGCTGTTGAACATCGATTCGGTGACTTAGAAACGCAGCAACTTGTTCAGTCAATTGATCACATGGCCACACGACATGCTGTGGTAATTGAACGTGCCTTTTTAAGAGTTTTGGGGAGTGGATGTTCGCTTCCCGTCGGTGCGTTTGTAAATGACCAAAATATTCTTACTACCTTTTTAGCCACAGATGACACTGCCCAAGCCCGTTCAATCTCCATGCAAGCCGATGTCTCAGATGAAGAAAATGGAACGCTCATCGCTGCACAACTCGCACGAACTTCACGCGATCAAATTGGAAGGCGCTAAGAGAGTGTCCTCATTTCCACTCAGTGGTCGGCAGATTGTGGTGACGCGTGCTGAAGAACAGGCGGGGCCAGTAGCTGATGCGTTGAGTGCCGCAGGTGCACATGTTATTTCTTTGCCACTCATTGAAATTGTTGAACCCCTCGACGGTGGAGCAGCCCGTGATGGAGCGCTGGCAAATATCAGTTCTTATGAGTGGCTGGTGGTGTCATCACCAAATGGGGCACGTCGAGTGACTGCTGCGCTTCAGCGCTCCATTGACAACACAATGCGCATTCCACACATAGCTGTTCTAGGAAATGGAACCCGGCAAGTCATTGAAGATGTATTGGGAATTGAAATTGACGTGCAGGCTGCAGTGCCAAGCGGAGAGGGGCTAGTACAGAGTTTCCCTACGCATATGAGTGGTTCACAGGGAAACAGAGTCCTTCTTGTGCAAGGCGAAGGTGCCGATCTAACGGTCGTTGCTGGGCTCACGGAAAAGGGCTGGGAAGTCACTCGGGTGAATGCGTATCGCACTGCTCATTGTGTTCCATCAGGTGAAACTCGAGAACAGGTGCAACACGGTGATGCTGTCATTTTTGCGTCGGGCAGCGCTGCTCGAAGTTGGGTGTCGGCATTGGGCACAAATTTCAAAGGAAAAGTTGTTGTCATCGGGCCGGTAACGCAGAAAGTTGCGACATCACTTGGGCTAGAGGTTCATGCAGTGGCAGAAGTACCAACTCCTGAGGGTATTTGCGCCGCCCTTGTTGTGCTTTTTGCGTAACAACCTCCATAACATTCGGTTGTGGCATTTCCCGTATCGCGCCCTCGTCGACTTCGTACATCTTTAGCTATGAGAGAACTCGTAGCTGAAACACGTTTGCACACCAGCAATTTTGTAGCTCCGCTTTTTGTGAAGGAAGGAATTACGTCACCCCAACCTATTGCGTCTCTTCCTGGGGTCGTGCAACATTCTTTAGATTCGTTAGAACGAGAAGTACAAGAACTTGCATCTCTGGGTGTGCGTGGCGTCATTTTGTTTGGCGTGCCAGAGAAAAAAGATGAAATTGGTTCTGGGTCATTTGACCCTCAAGGAATTGTGCAAGTTGCCTTACAGCGTTTATCAAAGACTGTTGGTAGCGAATTAGTGCTCATGGCAGACCTGTGCGTCGATGAGTACACCAGCCACGGGCATTGTGGCATCATCGGGAAAAATGGCGATGTAGACAACGATTCCACGCTCAATGTGTATGCGAAAATTGCAGTTGCTCAAGCAAGTGCAGGAGCACAAGTAGTTGCACCAAGTGGCATGATGGACGGGCAAGTTGGTGTCATTCGTAGTGCACTCGATGCCAACGGGTTTAGTGATGTTGCCATTATGGCGTATTCAGCAAAATACGCATCGGGTTTATATGGCCCATTTCGCGATGCCGTAGATGTCAGCATTGCCAATGGAGGCAATCGCAAGGGTTATCAGCAAGATTTTCGCAATGCACGCGAGTCACTTCTTGAAGTGCAAGCCGACATCGACCAAGGCGCCGACATTGTCATGGTGAAGCCCGCACTTTCTTATCTCGATGTCATCTCTACTGTGCGCGCCATGACTCATTTGCCTATTGCTGCGTATCACGTGAGTGGTGAGTACGCCATGGTGAAGGCTGCGGCCGCTAACGGATGGATCGACCATGACACAGTGGCACTTGAACAACTCACGGCCATACGGCGTGCTGGAGCAGACATTATTCTCACGTATTTCACTCGTTGGTTTGCAGAAAACCACGAATGGTTATGTCGATGAATTCAGCACAGTCTATTCCCTATTGCGACGAAGCATCTTGTATCGCCGCGCAATGTGTTGCCACTCTATGTGTGGGCAAGGGAGTACCAAGCAACGAAAAACTTTTTGCCCGCTCTAGTGATGTCATCCCTGGCGGAGTGAATAGTTCCATTCGCGCATTTAAGTCGGTGGGTGGCTCGCCTTATATTGTTGCTCGTGGAAATGGCGCCCATATTTGGGATGTCGAAGGCAAGAAGTACGTAGACCTTGTACAGAGCTATGGGGCAATTATTCTTGGTCACGCACACCCGGCGGTCACGACAGCAATTCAGCACGCTGCGGTCGACGGCACCTCTTACGGAGCACCTACTCCGCGTGAAATGAAACTGGCCGAGGCAATTAGCACTCGTGTAGCAAGTTGTGAACAGGTGCGGCTCATGAATAGTGGAACTGAAGCCACAAGTACTGCAGTGCGACTTGCACGTGGTGCAACCGGAAGAAAAATCATTGTTACTTTCGCTGGAAACTTTCATGGTGCAACCGATGCCTTGTTGGTTGCAGGAGGAAGTGGTATTGCAACACTTGGATTGCCAGGAACTGCTGGAGTTCCCGACGAAGCAGTGGCAAACACCATGGTTGCTCCATACAACGTTGTGCCGCGCCTCAGTGCCGATGTTGCAGCCGTCATTGTTGAACCAGTGGCTGCCAATATGGGTGTTGTTGCGCCGGCACCGGGTTTTCTTGAAGGACTGCGTGAAGAATGCAATCGCGTCGGCGCACTACTCATATTTGATGAAGTCATTACCGGTTTCCGTTTAGGAACGGGTGGTGCGCAAGCAAAGTTCGATGTGCGCCCCGACCTCACCTGCTTCGGGAAAGTTATTGGCGGTGGTCTTCCTATTGGTGCGGTAGGCGGCCGACGCGACATCATGTCGGTGCTTACCCCGAACGGAAAAGTTTTCCACGCGGGAACACTTGCGGGAAACCCATTAGCAACTGCAGCTGGCCTTGCAGCGTTGAACGAGCTCACCGATGATGTGTACATGGAAATTTCAGCGCGTGCCCGTCATGGTGCTTCGCTATTGCGTGACATTTGTGCAGCGGCAGGCATCAACGCTCATTTCCCCGTTGTGGGAACACTTGTAGGTATGTACATCGGAAAAGATGGTGAAGCTTCCCAAAAACTTCCAAACAATTTCGATGAAGCAAAATCAACCGACGAAAAAATGTATGCGCAGTTGTTTCATGCAATGTTGAAAGAAGGTGTTGCAATGGCGCCAGGCGCTTATGAAGCAATATTTTTTGGTTTGGGGCATACCGATGAAGTTTTTGCGGAGTTGTCGCGAGCAGCTGAGCGTGCAGTGGCACAAGTTCAACACTAGGAACTTTTCATGCGAAATTTTTTGAGTGCACGGTTCGCAGCAGCATTAGGAATTCCTGCTGTTCTTGCGCTACTCATTTATGTATTTTTGATAAACTCTGCGTCATCCTCGCAGTCCACGACCAAAGTCGAGTACTTTGTTAACTACACCGCATCGGTGAATACGGTTCAAGCTGAAAGTGATTGGACAGTGGTTCAAGGCACTTCACGTTCAACCGCTCGGTTTGCACTTGATGATGCACGGACTGTTCTTATTGCCCACGGAACGCCTGGCGAAATTACCTGTATAGATTTCACTACACCAAATGCCTGTGTACTTATTGCAGAGTTGCTGGGCGACGCTGTGGTGTGGTTTGCGCTCACTCCTGCAACCAATGAAACATTGCTCACTCGACTCGCATTACCACCCATTGTTGACATGTTGAATGGTGGAGACTTTGCAGTGCTGAACAACGGTTGGGTCATTCCACTTGCAACACCAACAAAGCGATCATGTTCAACACCAACTGTTTCGTTGCGAGAGTTCATCAACAAATACGCAAGCAACATGAGCGTGTCGCTGAATTTGTCTGCAGATCACATTGACGTGGTGACCTGCACCAGCGAAGGAAACTAATTCTTAGTTAGCAGTAGACGCGCGAGGCTTCGTGCCAACTTCGTTTGGCTTTTCCTTCAGCATTGAGAAGTCTTTGGAAACGGTGTCGAATGAGGTACCGCCAGTTTCAAGAGCCTTAAAGATTTCTGATTCAGGGGAACACCAGGTTTCGTACTCTTTGGCCCATTGTTCACTCTTTTGGTCAGCTCCGCTCACTCCGTATCGTGCATGGCACACGACGCCTAAAATTTCCGCCTGTGAAAGGCCACCACCATAGGTTTCCCCCTGTTGTGGCATAGCGTTTCCGTTGTACGACAGTGGGGCGTGGGCGCCGCCTTCTCGCTCGAGGTTGCCGTATTGCTTGATGCCGGCTGAAACATAGGCTTGGCTGCCGGTGTAGACGAAGTTCAGCATGTCTTCAATGTGCGGGAATGTCTTCAACACTTCGCCTTGATGCAAGATGCGGCCTGCTCCGCCTTGCCCAGCAGCACCGTGACATCCGGCACACCCGCCGTACACCTCGCTACCAATGGCGAGGGGGCCTTCGACAACTTTGGCTTGGGGTTTCACGGCGTATGCGTAGAGAAATGCCCACAAGGGCAACAAGCTCAGGGTTGCCATGGCCCAGAAGGGGATTTTTTTACGGCTCTTTGCCGCAGCAACCCGAGGTGTATCGGGCTTGGCAACTACAACCGAAGGTTCATTTTTGACAGATTTAGCGGGCACAGCAGCTTTTTGAACTGCAGGAACGTTGTCTCCTGAGCTACCGGCAGACTCGCCGCTCGAGGCGCTATCGCCAGATTTGCGATCACGGGAGCGCTTGAGGAGGTGTTCTGGTATCTCAGTCACGCGATGTACGATAGAGGAAATTGATCGCTGAATGAGAATCATTGGTCAAGAACGTGCAAAAAAGAAAACTACTCAACTCGAGTGAAATGCTGTTCTTAGCCACAGCCGTGACTAATGTTTGAACGGTAGTTTCCTGTTCCTGCAACCCCTGAAAGGCAACCTGAGATCCATGCTGGCAATCGATGTTCTCAAATGGCCAGGTGTCAATCAGGCATTTATTTTCTCCTTTATTGCCACTCTTGCTCTTGCGCTGGTCGTGATTCCCTTCGGAAAGCGCCGTAAACCCGGAACACCTGTTTCCTGGGGTGAAGCCATGGCGGGGTCTCTTTATGTCTTTGGAGTCATGTTTTTGGCTTATGGAGTGGTTCCCCATCAATGGATTGACCATGCCGACAAAAACCTCGGATGGCGTAAAGATAAAATCTTGAATGGCCCTTTTGACATTTTGAAGCCAAAAGCTTTGGGTGGGAATTTTCCATTTACGCTTTCTTATGAGGCGTTGCGCGACATCATTGCGGTAGCCATTCATGGTGTTTACATAGGCGTCATGGTGTTTTTGTTCATTTGGTGGCAGAAGCGTGGCAAAGAAGCTGTGAAAGAACTTGAGACATCTACCTACGGGCGCCCGCTCGTGCGGAAGTCATAGGAGGGCAAATGGCAAAGACAGACGCCAATCCGCCAATGCCCGATTGGTCAACGGAGTATCAGCTTGTAGAGGTTGACGCCGATTACTTGTCAAAGGCAGTAAAACCTAAGCAATTCATTCACATCGACCAATCTGAATGCATTATGTGCGAAGGCTGCGTAGACATCTGCCCATGGAAATGCATCCATATGGTTAACCCCAGTGCTATTGCTGAAGCACAAGGCACTGAAAAGCCCGGACTCGACCCTTCAGACAAGGTCATGTTCATTATTGACGACGACGTGTGCACGCGTTGCGCGCTTTGTGTAGACCGATGCCCTACAGGCGTCATTATTTTAGGGAAAGTCGGCGCTCCAGTGGGCACCGGCGATTCTCATATACGTACTAATAACCACGGCTACGCCTACGGTATGCGGTTCTAAGGAGCACCCTTATGGCAAAAATTATTGACGATCAACCCACTCCAACGCTGAAAGATCGTGCTGCAAAAATTGGCACGCAAGTTCAAGGCAGCCAAGCGTGGAGTTCTATCTTCCGACCGGGCTCAATTTTCCGCAAGGGTTATACCGATTCACCACGTAACCGTTCATACGTCATTATGAACTCAGTTTTGTATCACTTGCATCCGGTAAAAGTGAAGCGACACGCAGTGAAGGTCAGTTACACCTTGTGCCTCGGTGGGCTTTCGTTCTTCTTGTTTATTTTGCTCACAGTCACTGGCATCTTCTTGATGTTCTTCTACCGACCTACAACTGCAAACGCTTGGCAAGATATTCAAACGCTGCAAACCTCGGTGACATTTGGTCTACTTGTGCGAAACATGCATCGATGGGGTGCGCACCTCATGGTTCTCAGCACGTTCTTGCATATGGCGCGCGTGTTCTACCACGGTGCGTATAAAGCGCCACGTGAATTCAACTGGGTCATTGGTGTGGTGTTGTTAACCCTCACACTTCTTCTTTCCTTCACCGGCTACCTATTGCCGTGGGACCAGTTAGCCCTCTGGGCCGTTGCGGTGGGAACCAACATGATGGGCTACACCCCAATTATGGGTTCCCAGGTTCGTTTTGTTCTGCTCGGTGGTACGGAAATTGGCGCAGAAACGTTGTTGCGTTGGTACGTGCTTCACGTATTGCTACTTCCATTCGTCATCGTCATCTTTATGGCCGTCCACTTCTGGCGGGTTCGTAAAGACGGCGGCATTTCTGGTCCGTTGTGACAGGTAGGTGAACTATGACTGAGATTCCTGAACATCTATTGAAGCGTGCACAAGCTGCTCGCGAAAAAACTGCAGAAGATGCTGCTGCGTCGTCTGCAAGCAGTGGCCCAAGCGACTCGCGTATTCCCGACCATCTGTTAGAGCGCAGTAAAGCTGCGCGGACAGGTGGAGCATCTGCAGGTGGAGTCGCTGTTGCCGAAAAAGCAGCTGCCGTGGTTGCCGCACCCGTAGGCGGCAGTGTGCCTGTTGGCACCGGTCCCGGAGGTCACACACAACGCTTGTTGACAGTGGTGAAGGCGGGCTCAATTCAAGAAGTAAAAGCGGCGCCCATCGACAAGGTGCATACTTGGCCACACTTGCTTGGAATCGAATTTGTTGCAGCACTTGCGTGTACCGCATTTCTCTTCATTTTCTCATGGGTAGTTAATGCCCCGCTTTTACAGGCTGCAAACTTCAACCAAACACCTAACCCATCGAAAGCACCTTGGTACTTCTTGGGTCTGCAAGAACTTCTCACTATGTTCCACCCAATGGTGGCTGGTGTAACACTGCCGGGTATGGGGCTCATCATTTTGGTACTGACGCCGTTTACAGATCGCAATCCTTCGAATAAACCCGAAGATCGCAAATTTATCACCAGCATCATGACAGTCCATCTCATGTTCTGGGCGGTGCTAGTAATTATCGGTTCGTTCTTCCGCGGCCCAGGGTTCAACTTCACGTTCCCTTGGCGCGACGGCATTTTCTTCGAGTTGTGAGGATCACATCATGAGCACTTCTCTCATCATTGCTTTAGCTGTAGTTGCAATTGCAGTTTTAGGCGGTTCGGTTTTTGTTACAGCATCGCGCAAAACAGGTGTTCGCGGCGCGGGTGCACTCTCGCGCGAAACAAAAAAGCGCGACAAGAGCGCAACGGCATCTGTTCCAACGGGTCGCGCATTTGAAGCAGCGGCAACCGTGTCATCTACCGAACTTGTTATTCCTGCGCCAGCAGAAATTGAGCAGTGGGTTGCACCCGATATAGAAGTACTCGGCGAAACTCGCCGCAGTTTCTTCAACCGTGCAACGGTCATCCTGCTCAGCACAAGCCTCGCAGGATTTGGCGCTTCGCTTGTTGGGTTTTTGTGGAAGGGCGCTTCTGGCGGTTTTGGTTCAAAAATTAATGCTGGCAAAATCGATGACGTCATCCAGTCAATTCGTAGTAATAAGGGTTTCTTGTATCTTTCAGAAGCGCGTGCGTGGGTCACTGAATACCCGAAAGACGCACTATCAAAAGCTGCACCTGTTTACGGCAACCAAGCTCCTGTTTATGCAGGTATGGAAGCTGGCGTTGTGGCGTTGTACCAAAAGTGTCCGCACCTTGGTTGTCGAGTTCCTGAATGCAAGAGCTCACAGTGGTTTGAGTGCCCTTGCCATGGTTCGCAATACAACCGTGTTGGTGAAAAAAAAGGTGGTCCGGCACCTCGTGGTATGGACCATTTTGGTGTAGCGATAAATAATGGCGTTCTTGTTATCGATACGGGTGCAGTATTTGGTGGTGCTCCCATCGGAACTAACACCACCGGTCAAGAAGCTGAAGGCCCCCACTGCGTTGGCGGAGGTCACTAATAATGATTGCAGCAACAACCACAAACATCGCATGGATCATCTTTGCAATTGTTCTCGTCGGGTGGGTTCTCTACGGGCTCTTCAACATTCGTAGTTCACGTCGTGAACTCGGTTCAGAAATTGAACTCGCCGCAAACCGTAAGGTTTACTACGACGATGAAATTCTTGAAGGTAAGAAAATTGAGCGAACTCAACTACTGGGTTTAGCTTTTCTTGCCATCATCACAGTGTCACTTCCTTTGTATTGGGTGCTTGAACCTGGTCGTCAAGAAGGTGCAGCACGAGGATTCGACAAGCGCTTCGCAGATTGGGGTTCGAAACTTTTTGCACCAACCGCCGAAGGTGGCTTTAACTGTGCAGGTTGCCATGGTGGCATGAAAGGAATTGGTGGCAGTGCTCCATTTGCCATTACCGACGTGAAAACTGGAGAAGTGAAGTCGGTTACTTGGAAAGCGCCTGCAATCAATAACGTGTATCACCGGTTCAGCGAGTCTGAGGTGCGCTTTATTTTGGAGTACGGTCGTCCGTTTTCTCCAATGTCGCCATGGGGTCTTGTGGGCGGTGGTCCAATGAATGAGCAGCAGATCGACAACCTCATTGTTTATCTCCGCACTATTCAGGTGCCACGCGAAAATTGCGATAACCCAAATGACGATTCGCGTACTTGCATTGGCGGGAAAATGCCGGTTGTAGCACAAAAGGAATTTCAGGCAGAGGCTGTGCGTTTAGTGAAGAGCGGCGCGTATAAATCTGTAGGGGAAGCACTCTTCAACCTCGATCTCAATGGTGGCGCGTATGCATGTGCACGTTGCCAGACCAAGGGTTGGTCGTACGGGGACCCACAAGTCACCGGCGGCGGGGCCTTCGGTCCTAACCTCACCGGCGGTTCAAGCATTCGCCAATTCCCTAATCAAGATGACATGATCACTTTCATTAAGGGTGGGTCAGAGTACGGAAAGAAATATGGTGAGCAAGGTCAAGGCGGCGGACGCATGCCTGGTTTTGGCGGCATCTATAGCGATGAACAAATTAAGTCCATTGTGGAATATGTGAGGAGCCTCTGATGCTTTCTGCTTTGTTTGCTGTCAGTTGGGATCCAGAAATTCGTGGCATCATCGTGGTGCTCTGTATGTTCCTTACGTTATGCGGAGGTACCTACCTTGTTATCGGCACCAACCTAGGTGCTCGTTTAGGAGTACTCGTATCATTTGCTGCTCTTTTTGGTTGGATGGCAATGATGGGCGCGGTGTGGTGGGTTTACGGCATTGGCTTAAAAGGTCGTGAACCAACATGGAAACCAGCTACTCCGATATCCATCATTCGAGATGGCACTTTATTAAGTAGTGCTGAAGTCATTGACATACCCATCAAAGTTGCAGCTGGTGCGTCGCCTACAGAAGTGGCTGCAACGGTCAAGAAGCAACTTGAAGCGGAAGAATGGGTACGACTCGACGACGCCGACCCACGCCGGGGCCAAGCAGCCGCATCTGCAGACGACATCATCCAAAATAAGGCGAAGGAATTTGGTGCTGGTGAATATCTCACTTTGTCGGTTTACGACCGCGGTGGTGAGCGATCACCGAAAATTAATGATTCGCTTGACTTCCTTGCGTTTTTCCATGCACCACGCTATGCACTTGTAGAAATTGCTCCACTGCTCCCACAGCGCACTGAGCCTGCTCGTGCACCTGCAAAGCCGGTCATTGATTCATCACAACCACACCGTTATTTGTTGATGATTCGTGATCTTGGTACAAAGCGTCAGCCAGCGATTTTCATTACCTTAGGTTCATCTTTAATTTTCGGCATTTTGTGCTGGTTGCTCCATCGCCGTGACCGTTTTGTTTTGGCGAATGCAACGGGTGAGTTGAACTCGGCGAAGGTTTAAACCATGGGGCAGTATCTTCCGATACTCGCATTAACAATATTGGCAACTCTATTTGGGGTTCTCAGTTTGGTGGCATCACGTTTACTCGCGCCGAATAGAGGCAATGCGGCTAAAGAAGCACCATATGAATGTGGCATTGTGCCGAGTCGTGATAACCCGCAGCGGTTCCCAGTGTCTTTTTATATTGTTGCAATGCTCTTCATCATGTTTGATATCGAAATTATTTTCGTCTATCCATACGCAGTCGACAGAGAATTTCTTGGTTCGTACGGATTTTTTGAAATGCTCACATTCAGTTCCATTTTCTTTGTGACGTTCGTGTACGTAGTTGCACGTGGAGCTCTCGACTGGGGCCCACTGAAGAGCGGACGTCGCGTAGATGACCATCTCACCGATGTTGTCTCATCAAGTCGCACAGTTACCTCAACTATTCGTCGCGTAGGTAGCGATGGTCGCGAAACGGAGATTGCAGCGTAATGGCATTAGTACGTGACGTTCTGGACGATGGTTTAGGTGGGCTTGAACATAACTTCCTCACGGGTCGTATTGAAGATCTTGTGAAATGGTCTCGTTCACGTTCTTCGTGGGCAGCAACCTTTGGTCTTGCATGCTGTGCAATTGAAATGATGGGAACAGGTGCGGCGCACTATGACCTTGCTCGATTTGGAATGGAAGTGTTTCGTGCTTCCCCACGTCAAGCCGACATCATGATTGTGGCAGGGCGCGTGAGCCAAAAAATGGCTCCCGTTATGCGTCAGGTATACGACCAAATGATGGAACCAAAGTGGGTCATTTCCATGGGTGTATGTGCATCAACAGGTGGCATGTTCAACAACTACGCAATTGTCCAGGGTGTCGACCAAATTGTTCCTGTCGATGTGTATGCGCCAGGCTGCCCGCCAACACCTGAAACTCTCATTCACGCAATTGAAACGCTGCATCAACTCATTGAAGATGGTGAAATTATGCGTCGTCGTGCTGCAACTGGTGCTGGTGCAAATGTGCACATCACCGAAATTGCAGCGGGCACAACAATTACGCCCATCGTTCTTGGGGTACGTTAAACCGTGAGTGATGAAGTCGTAGATTCCCCTGCGCCTGCAGAGCAGCTGTATGGGTGCGTTGTCACCTATTCGCGCGGCGAAAAAGTAATTCACGCATCGCGTGGAAATTATATTGCAACGCTGAAGAAGGCCATCGATGACTCTTTCACCATGTGCACCGACCTCACCGCAGTCGATTTTCTCACCTATGCATTAACAAATCGGCAGCTCCCATCGGATATCAGCGGCGAACGTTTTGAAATCGTTCTTAATCTCATTTCATTAGAAAGGCGCGAGCGCTTGCGTTTGCGTGTTCAAATTGCCGAAAGTGAAGCAACAATACCCACAGCATTTGACTTGTTCCCAGGAACTGAAGCGATGGAACGAGAAGTATTCGACATGTTTGGTATTGAATTCGAAGGACACCCCGACCCATCACGTATTTTGATGCCTGAAGACTGGGAAGGACATCCACTTCGTAAAGATTTTTCAGTTGGGCGAATTCCCGTGCAATTTAAAGGTGCTCCATCATGACAAGCGATCTCATTGCTGGAACACCGGCAGCAACAGGAGAAGGCCCACAAGAAATGCGTTCACGTAGTGAACTCACCGCAAAAGAAGTTCTTCGTGAAGTCGGTTCCGTATTACGCATGAGCGAAAAGGCAGCTTCAGAGCTCACCAGCAGTCCTGTTGAAAACGATGAAGAACAAACCATGATCATCAACATGGGGCCACAACACCCAAGCACCCATGGTGTTTTGCGCTTGATGCTTGAACTCCAAGGTGAAAAGGTATTGCGCTGCAAACCCATCATTGGCTATCTACACACAGGCATGGAAAAGCAGGCTGAGGAGCTCACCTTTATGCAAGGTGGTACCAACGTCACTCGCATGGACTATGTCTCACCATTGAACAATGAGTTGGTGTTCTCCCTTGCAGTAGAAAAACTATTGGGAATTGATGGCGATATTCCGGAGCGCGCTACATGGATGCGCATGTTGCTATCTGAACTCAATCGCATGAGTAGCCACCTTTTATTCATGGCCACAAACGGCATGGACATGGGTGCCGTTTCCATGATGATTTATGGTTGGCGCGAGCGCGAAGAAGTGTTGCGGTTTTTCCAAAAAGTAACTGGCCTACGAATGAACCATAACTTCATTCGTCCTGGTGGCCTTGCTGCAGACCTACCAGCTGGTTGGCGAGATGATGTGCTCACCATCTTGGAAGGCTTGCCATCACGTTTGGCCGAATACGACATCCTCATGACCAACCAACCCATCTGGCGTGAGCGTTTACAAGGTGTTGGTGTCATTACTGCAGAAGAAGCAGTTGCTCTCGGCGCATCTGGGCCAATCTTGCGCTCCACTGGTGTTGCCTGGGACCTACGCCGTGATCTTCCGTATCTGAAATACAAAGAAGTTGAATTCGACGTCATTGTTGGTTCGTACGGAGACTCATTTGACCGCTATGCAATTCGCCTTAATGAAATTCGTGAATCAATGAAGATCGTGTATCAAGTGCTCGACAAGATGCCATCGGGTGACTATCGCATTCAAGATAAAAAAGTGACTCCACCACCACGTGCTCGCATCGATGAGTCAATGGAAGCCCTTATTCACCACTTCAAAATTTTCACCGAAGGTTTCAAAGTGCCTGAAGGTGAAGTGTACGTAGGCATTGAAAGTCCGCGTGGCGAAATTGGTTGCTATATCGTCAGTGACGGCTCGCCAAAACCATATCGATTACACATGCGTGCTCCGTCGTTCGTCAATATTCAAGCACTGCCACATATGATGCGCGACGGCCTTATTGCCGACGCAGTGGCTGTCATTTCTTCCATTGATCCAGTGTTGGGAGAAGTCGACCGATGAGCCGTCTCACCGATGCAAATGTTGCAATTGCATACGAAATTATTGGGCGTTACCCACGCCCGAAGTCTGCACTCATTCCCATCTTGCATCTTGCTCAAGAGCAAGATGGTTATGTTGCACAAGATGCCATGAAGCACATTGCTGATCTTGTAGGAGTAACTTCTGCAGAAGTATTCGGAACCGCTTCGTTCTACGAGATGTTCAAGTTTGAACCAGTAGGGAAGTATCTCCTCAACATATGTGGAACCATGTCGTGTGCGCTCATGGGCTCCGAGGAACTCATGCATCATGCCGAGAAGCGACTTGGTATCAAGGCAGGAAGCACTACTCCCGATGGTCTTATTACATTGGAACATGCTGAATGCCAAGCGGCCTGCACTGAAGCTCCGTGCTTGCAGGTGAACTATCGGTACCGATTTAAAATGACTCCTGCAGAACTCGACACACTCATCGATGACCTTGCAGCAGGAAAACTTGCCGATGAAATTCCTTCTCACGGAGTTTTGGCAACGGTGCGTCAGCACATTCCTGCGGACCGTGGTGTTGGAGCAGTGGCTCCTGAAAAAGTAAACGAATCGCCTGAATGGCTAGACGGAAAGTCTGCATTATGACTAGTACCTACGCACATGCTCCTGGTTTCGTGGCTGGTGATCGTCCGAAAATTGTTACTTCACGTTTCGAATTTGCCGATTCGTACACCATTGAACGCTATTTAGCGACCAATGGCTATGCAGGTTTACGAGCAGCTTTGTCGCAACCTGCAGCCAGTGTGCACGACGAGGTAAGGAACGCAACAGTTCTTGGTCGTGGTGGTGCCGGATTCCCTGCTGGAACAAAGTGGGGTCTAACTCCACAAGAAGTGTGGCCGCGATACTTAGTAGTGAACGGCGATGAAAGTGAACCCGGCACGTACAAAGATCGTCTGCTCATGGAGCGCGATCCGCATCAACTTATTGAGGGCTGCCTCATTGCGTGCTACGCCGCAGGGTTGTCACGTTGCTTCCTATATATACGTGGTGAAATGGCCCTAGCTCAAGAGCGCATGGCTGCAGCCTTAAACGAGGCTTATGCAGCGGGTTTCGTAGGTAAAAATATTTTGGGAACAAAATTCTCTGTCGACATTGTTTTGCACTGGGGTGCAGGCGCATATGTTGTCGGAGAAGAAACCGCGCTCATTGAAAGCCTTGAAGGCAACCGCGGTATGCCGCGGTTGAAGCCGCCATTTTTCCCGGCTGCAAATGGTCTGTATGGTCAGCCCACCATTGTCAACAATGTGGAAACGCTCGCAAACCTGCCATGGCTCTTGTGCAATGGTTCCGAGGCGTACACAGCAATCGGTACAAAAACATCTCCTGGTACACGTATGGTCGCAGTTTCCGGACATGTGAAACGACCAGGTGTGTTTGAAATTATTAATGGTGTCACCACATTCAGAGATCTTTTGTATGGAGAAGAATTCTGTGGTGGAATTCGTAACGACAATAAGTTGAAAGCTTTTGTACCAGGCGGCGGGTCCGCACCATGGTTCACACCCGACCAACTCGACTTGCCTTTTGAAGCAAGTCAAGTAGGCCCAGCGGGTTCAATGCTTGGTTCTGGCGCAATTATGGTGATGGATGAAACTACCGATATTCCTGCTGCTGCATTAACGCTGACGCGTTTT
Organism: Bifidobacterium breve; assembly: GCA_945869715.1. GTDB lineage: Bacteria > Actinomycetota > Acidimicrobiia > Acidimicrobiales > Ilumatobacteraceae > F1-20-MAGs119. The sequence goes on along the minus strand of CAMBPP010000001.1, from coordinate 2,814 downwards.
TATGCCCATGAATCGTGTGGCAAATGCACACCTTGTCGCGAAGGCGGAACTTGGCTCGAGCGTATTTTGACGCGCGTTGTTGAAGGCACTGGAACCGATGCCGACCTCGACCAACTCGTTGAAGTGGGAAGCAGTATTTGCCCAGGCGATTTCCCACACGCATCGAATGCCGACCTTGGGTTAGCAGCAGTTCCATTCCCGTACAAGATGACAACCATTTGTTTTGTGGGTCCATCGGCGTATGCGCCCGTTCACTCTGCTCTTACTTTGTTTCGCAGTGAGTTTGAAGCACGTGTCACCACGCGTAAACGAATTCCGGTCACTGCAGCAGCAAGCAGCGCAACAGGACACGCATCATGAGCACCACAGAATCAACACCTGACCAAGTGGAAACCGAAGTCGTCATTGACCCCAATGCAGTGAGCCTCACTATTAACGGCAAAACAGTTGCTGCGCGTAAAGGTGAGCTCATCATTGCGGCAGCCGATCGCACAAGTGATTTCATTCCTCGTTTTTGTTATCACCCACGCATGAAGCCAGTCGGCATGTGCCGCCAGTGTTTAGTAGAAGTGGAAGGTCCTCGTGGGCCGATGATGGTGGTCTCTTGCATGACCCCTGTTGCCGATGGGCAGGTGGTGCATACAGAAACCGAGCAAGTGAAAAAAGCTCAAGAAGGAATTTTGGAACTTCTTCTAGCGAATCACCCACTCGACTGCCCAGTGTGCGACAAAGGTGGTGAGTGCCCACTTCAAGACCAGGCATTTTCTCATGGTCCAGGCGAGAGTCGTTATGTTGAAGAAAAACGGCATTACGAAAAGCCCATTGCTATTAGCGATTTAGTTTTTCTCGATCGTGAACGCTGCATTCTCTGTGATCGTTGCACGCGATTCGCCAGTGAAGTTGCTGGCGACCCACTCATCTCATTTACGCATCGTGGAAATAACACACAGATACTCACGTTCCCCGACGAGCCTTTCGCTTCTTACTTCTCGGGAAATACGGTTCAAATTTGTCCGGTTGGGGCGCTCACTGCAAAGCCGTATCGCTTTAAAGCTCGCCCCTGGGACCTTGAAGAAACACAGAGTACGTGTACTGCGTGCTCAGTAGGCTGCGCAACTGTTATTCAGTCAAGTCGCGACCAAGTATTGCGCTATCAAGGTCACGACAACGATGAAGTCAACTGGGGTTGGCTGTGCGATCGTGGTCGGTTCAATTTTGAATCAGTCAATAGTGAAGATCGGTTCACTACGCCGCTCGTGAGAGTAGGCGAGTCGTTCGTTCCCACTTCTTGGTCAAGTGCCCTTGAAGCAGCGGCGCGAACCATTCGCTTGGCAGTGAGCTCTAAGGGTGCAAACAGCGTTGCCATTCTGGGCGGAGCTCGACTCGCTAATGAAGATGCTCGTGCGTGGGCGATGCTGGCAAGCAAATTGGGTATCACGTTGCACGATGCGCAACTTGATGATGGTCTGTCAACAGAAGTATTCAATTTGCCGCAAGCAACAATTAATGATGCAACTTCTGCAACCACTGTTATTTTGTTAAGCCCAGACCTGAAAGAAGAGCTTCCGGTTCTGTATCTTCGGTTGCGCGATGCTGCAACTAAAAATCGCACGCGAATCATTGAGTTCACCACGAAAGCCTCAGGGCTCACCCGGTATGCATGGAAATCGGTGAACTACGAACCTGGCGCACAAGTTGCGGCAGTGAATGCAGCATTAAACGACACCGAGATTGCGGCCCAGCTAGGCAAAGGAAACGTAGTTGTTGTTTTAGGGCGCGCAAACCTTGCCGAATCAAGCGATTTCACAGCACAGGCGTATAATGCCATCGCCGCTGCTTTCCCTGCAGCAACAGTGTTACCTGTTCTTCGTCGCGGAAATATTCGTGGTGCAGCAACTGCTGGTCTGACGGCAGGTAATAACGCCCGCAGTATTCTCACTGCAGCAAGTGACGGACACGTTGAGTGCCTCATTTTGCTTGGCGCAGATCCGCTGTCTGATGTTCCAGATCTCGATCTGGCACGACGTGCATTAGCTAGCGCACATAATATTATTGCAGTCGAGACTTTCCCTACTGCTTCAACTTTGCGGGCAGATGTTGTACTTCCTGCGGCTGCGTATGCAGAACGCGGTGGAACAACAACAAACCTTGAAGGTCGTGTACTGCCCCTCAGTCAAAAAATCACTGCACGAGGAACTTCACGTCCCGATTGGATGATTGCAACCGAATTGGCCGAGCAACTTGGTGCCGATATCGATGTGGAATCTATTGATGATCTCACAGCAATAGATGCACCATCAGAAATTCTGCAAGTTCTGTCGGTAGTGGGAAGTTCTGCTCCTGAACGTAATTCGTACGACCTACGGCTGGTTGTGTCGCGCAAGATGTATGACAATGCGGTGAGCACGGTAACGAGCCCGTCAATTGCACATCTCAGTATTGGTGCTGGCATCTATTTGAATTCCCGCGATATTGAGCGCATCGGAGCACCCGTCGGAAAAGATGTAAAGGTCTCTGCGTCGTCTAAATCAGTTATTTTGACGTTGCATGCTGATGATTCTGTATTGAAAGGGACGGCATGGGTACCTTTCAACCAGCCCGGAACCGATATTCGCGAATTGCTCAATGCAGATGATCTCATTGTCGATGTTCGAGTGGAGAACCTCTCGTGATTGCAGTAGCTCGTTCACTTTTAGGAATTGACCCACTATTTGATGGAGGTCTTTTGTGGACGCCTCTCTTCATTGTCATACTCAAAGTATTGGTCGTTTTTGTTATTGGCCTTGTTGCAACCATGTTGATGGTGTGGTTTGA